>JAPKBI010000070.1 GCA_028823475.1 Halioglobus sp.
CAAATGGCCATGAGCTGGAACTACAGCGGCAGAAATTGGGCGTCACATTTGCCAGTCTGGAATCAGATCCCGCGGCACAACTAGGCATACCCAGGCCGGTGGTCTTGCCCACAACCCTTATCCTCGATCCAACAGGACGACTCGTTACAACACTGATTGGGCCACAGACTCTCGCCTCACTGGCACAAGCGACCCAGCAAGATTTGAACAAAGCGTCGAACTAGAATAAAAAAAGCCGGTCTAAAGGACCGGCTAAAACAGGCTAGCAGCCTGCAAGGAGAGGAGGATCTGAACGAAATTCAGTATTGCCGCAACAGACTCACTACCTTCACGGTAACTACTGTCACAGCGTCTGTGTTTAATATGACTTTGCTACTGGCTAAAAGTTCCGCCAAGATTGAAATAAATTTCTTTTTTTTCGCTACAATCGAATTCCTATAGTGGCAGGCAATAGACAGCCACGTCTGACGAGACTAGTCTTATGCAGGAAGAGCAGCCTGAATCAGTTCAATAGAGGGTATCAACATGGGCAATGTCCACACAAACAATGCTGAAACCATTGGCGGCACGCCTTTGGTCAAGATCAATCACATCAGTGATGGGAATATTTATGCCAAGCTGGAGAATCGCAATCCGGCCATGTCCGTCAAGTGCCGTATAGGCACTAATATGGTCGCTATGGCGGAGCGTGATGGCAGCCTCAGGCCCGGAATGACTATCGTTGAACCCACGAGTGGCAATACAGGCGTCGCCCTCGCGTTCGTCGCAGCGGCCAAAGGCTATGGCTGCATATTGGCCATGCCCAACACCATGAGCTTAGAACGGCGCATGCTAATGAAGGCGATGGGGGCAGAGGTGGTTCTTACCGATGGCGCCAAAGGCGTTTCTGCAGCAATTCAGAAGGCGGAGGACATCATCGCCGCTGATCCCGAAAAGTACTGGGGGCCGCGCCAGTTCGAAAACCCGGCCAACCCTGCGATTCATGAACAAACCACCGGGCCAGAAATTTGGGAGGACACAGACGGCGAGGTCGACATCCTCGTATCGGGTGTAGGAACCGGTGGCACCCTTACCGGCATTTCCCGTTATCTGAAAAAAACTCGGGGCAAGAACATACTAACTGTGGCGGTTGAACCCGACTCTACCACTATCATCACGGCGGCCAAGGCTGGAATAGAATCAACCCATGCTCCCCACAAAATACAGGGCATCGGTGCCGGCTTTTTGCCAAAAAATCTGGACCTAAGTATGGTCGACCACGTTGAACAGGTGTCCAGCGAGGAAGCGATTGAATGGGCCCACAAACTGATGCAGCGGGAGGGTATTTTGGCGGGCATCTCCTCAGGCGCAGCAATGGCTGTCGCACATCGACTCTCGCAACGAAAAGAACACAGGGACAAGCTGATCGTTGCGATCTTGCCTGACTCCGCAGAGCGCTACCTCACGTCTCCACTGTTTGCCGACACCTTTTCAGAAAACGAAACCGTTCAGACCACTGTGAGTTGAGCGAATCAAAAATCAGGAGCGGCCTCCAAGTCTTTCGAGACGCTCCTTGACATCTAACCATTCACTACTGATCACGCTGAAATAGACTGAATCACGCACAAATTCGTCCTGCACAATCCTATGATTACGCAGCACACCCTCCTTCGTGGCGCCGATTCTCTGCAGCGCTCGTTGCGAACGTTCGTTACGAGTGTCAGTCTTAAATTCCACGCGTACACAGCCCAATTTTTCAAATGCGTGAGACAACAGAAGCAACTTTGTTTCTGTGTTAATTGCTGTACGTTGCCAATTCTGTCCAAGCCATGTCCAGCCAATCTCCAGCGAACGATGTTCTGGCCTGATATTCAGATAACGTGTGCTGCCTATCACCTTGTCCTTGGCTGTTTCTACGATAGCGAAGGGCAATTGTCCCTCCACATCTAAAGCTTCATCAATCCAATGACGGGTATCTGCCAGATCAACGAAACACGAGCGAGGCAGGTGAGTCCAGTCTGCTTCTACCCGGCCACGGTTGTATAGCCCCTGGGCGTGGATAAGCCCCAACGGTTCCAAGCGAACCTCTTTCCCCCGCAATACAACCGGTGTGACGCGCAGTGACATGCCTTATTCTCCTGGATTATGAGCGCAGTATAATAGCGCAGCACGGTAGTATTTTAGACCCCATGCCAACAAAGCCGCTGCGAGAGGACAAACCAGCAAAGGTAGCAGGCTCAATGAATAGGCTAAGTCAGCGTCATTGGCAAAAACAAAGTCGGTCAATGCGGCAATCACGCTGGGCCCCAGGGCCAACCCTAATAGGTTGGTCATAAAGAGCATCAGAGCAGATACTTGGGCCCGCATCCGGTTGGGCGTGATGTTTTGCAGTGCCGAAATTGCCAACGCAAAATAGCTGTTAAGAAAAAACACAATTGGCACCGCTGCCCATAGTGCCAGGCTGCTGTTGGAAGACAGGGGGCCAAGCGCAGCAGGCAGCAACCACAGCAGAGCAATCCACACGATTAAGCGCATGCTGGCATCCTCAAAACCACGCTCACGCAAAGGCTTCGCACTGAAGCCCCCCAGCAGTGCACCGACACTGCCGGCGACAATAAAGATCAGACCAAACTGCGACCCTGCTTCCGCCCGGTCCATACCATGACTGCGCACCAGAAACTCCGGATACCAAGCCATCGTGCCATAACCCAGCACGGCAAGCAGCGATACTCCCATGATCAAACTACCATAGGCTTGCCAATGCAGACGCAGGTGTGTCTTCACTTCGGCGACACTATAGTCCCCGGCCTCTTCAGGCAAAGTCCCGCGGCGCGCCGGCTCTGCGATGAGCGACAACATCAGCACGAGCAAAAACCCTGGCATACCGACAATAAAAAATGTGCTCTGCCAAGGACGTAGTTCTCCCACAAATGGCAATGACAGCGCACCGTACTCGGTAAAATATTCATAGACGCCACCGCCGATAATATAGGCTAAACCACCGCCTATGGTAATTCCAAGCGTGTAAACCGCCATCGCCTTGGGCAAATTTCCCTCACTAAAATAATCACTCAGCAAACTGTAAGCGGGCGGCGACAGCGCAGCTTCTCCAATACCCACACCGGCGCGGGCAATAAAAAGAGTACTAAAACTGCGTGTTATCCCGCACAGGCAGGTCATCAGACTCCAAAAAAGAACCCCGATAGTGACCACCCATTTGCGACTTCCCCTGTCTGCCAATCGCGCAATAGGCAACCCAAGAAAAATGTAGAACATAGAAAAGGCAAACCCATGTAACAGGCTGTACTGGAAATCGCTGATTGCAAAATCAGCTCGAATAGGACCAATTAAAACCGCCATCACATTGCGGTCGATAAAAGACAATATATACGCCAGCAATAAAACGATCAGAGCATACATCGCCCTGCCCCGGTGGGCAGCCTGATGACTTACAACTAACGAACGTGTCATACGCTGTCCCCACTCCCCCTAATCAAGGTCGTTATCACCATATGTATAGCAAAATAATCTGTCTGGTTTCTATCAGCATTGCAGCTGCGGCTTACAGCAGACCGTATTGTATCGCGAACGGATCCCATGCAAGATCGCGATGCCATTCCTACTCGGCCGAGCTGGCGACCTGCTCTGGCAGTAAGCCAAACATTTCCAGTGAGCCGAATACATCGAGTAACTGAACCGCCTCGAATAATACTACCGCTACTGATAATCATGTCGTCATCCCACTAGCCCTCTGGTAATGTCAGAAAAAACAGTGCCAATAGATCTATAGCGGCTCATCATACAAACCCCCTTGATTGCACTGCAATTGCGTTAAGCGTCCAGTATTTTCTGGGAATTTTCAGGCGAACCGCGCCTTGAAAAGCTCCGCGCTTAGCGGACCGGACCATGGCATGTCTCGAATCATCTGGGCCGCCATACGACCGATCTCATCACTCGTCATGACGCCCCATGCGTTGCCGCCAACCGCGACACCCACGCGATCGTCGATTCGCTCGATATAGGGGTTACCCGTAGACGTGTACGACACCATGCAAGGCAGTGCATGTGCGTTTCCGGGTTCGAATCTCGGCAGGAGCTTGCGTAGCATACCGACGACGAGCTTCGGGTCTTCCGCCACACCCTGCCCACGAAACCACGGGGCGATGTCGCTGTCTTGCGCAATAGGACAGTCTACAGAGCTTGCTGTAGCCGCTTTGATATACCACCGACCATCTGGATACTGAAGTGGCGGCATGGCGAAGCAAACGGGCGATCTAGGCTCACTACCAAAGCGGCAGGTCACGGTGGGAATATTTGGGCGTGACTCGCCTCGAACTTCGACGAGTACGGCAGTGACACCGTAGAGATACATCGCCAAGCGACGCTTGATGAGCTTTGCAGCGTTGGTAAAGGCCCCTGTCGCAATGAGCACCTGATTCGCGGAGATCGCCTTGCCGTTTTTCAGAACCACTTCGATATCACCGCGTCTTCTATTAAGAGCGACCACTTCGTCACTGATAACCGTCCCCCCGTTTGCTTGCGCCGCACAAAGCTGCGCCTTCACCAACCGTCTTGGGTTAATGACGCCGCCGTTAGGCTCGACCAGTCCACGCGAACCCGACTCGAAACAAAACTGAGGAAACGTCTCGGACAGACCTTGGTCACCTAAGTGAACCGTCTCCACTGAGAGCTCTCGGCCAACTGCGTCGATACCTTCCCAGTTGTAGTAGTGGTCGTCGCTGAAGCCGGCAGGGCCAACACGCAGGTTGGGATGTCGACGAAAGAATGGGATGCCCGTTGCCTTCTCGACCTCTTGAAAGCCACGAACGGAGTCCTTCGCCAGTCGAACAAGTATTTTCTCCGAGCTGGCGAGCTCGAATTGTCTACCCTCGTCGTAGTGAGATGCGAACACTCCGTCGTGCTGGCTCCAATTCTCCGGCTCCTCGGGGCCAACGACAACGACCTCCTCACCCGCGGCTGCCAAATGACGGGCGGCTGCAGCGCCCATTGGCCCGCGACCCACAACGATGAACCTATGTCCCATAGCCTTTTCCCGCCTTAAGTTGACGACAAAAGGATACTTGAACCCGTAGTTTTCCTGCTCTCCAGATCACGGTGTGCCTGTTGTGCATCGGCCAGCGGATAACGCTGATTAATTGCGACACGCACATCACCGCTCAGCACACGAGCGAACAGATCGTCAGCAGATTGCTGCAGCTCTTGGCTCGACAGCGTGTAGGTGACCATCGTGGGACGCGTAATATACAGAGAACCCTTGTTGGCCAACATTTGTAAATCTAGAGGAGCAGGTGCCCCCGAGGCGTTTCCAAAACTCACCATCAGTCCGCGAGGCTGCAGACAATCTAATGACTTGTCGAAAGTATCCAAACCCACACCATCGTAAACCACGGGCACCTTCTGGCCCTGCGTAATCTCCAGCACCCGTTGCACCACGTCTTCCGTGCGGTAATTGATGACGTGGGCAAAACCATGGGCTAGGGCCAGCTCGGCTTTTTGCTTGGAACCCACAGTGCCAATCACCGTGGCGCCGATGCTGTTAGCCCATTGTCCGAATAGTAGCCCGACTCCGCCCGCCGCGGCGTGAAACAGACAGGTCTCGCCGGAGGACAAGGGATACGTCCTCTGCAGCAGGTATTCCGTGGTCTGTCCCTTTAATAGGCACGCCGCTGCCTGTTCGAAGTTAATCCCATCAGGAATTTTTATCAGACGGACAGCCGGCAAATTCAATGCCTGCGCGTAAGCGCCAACGCCCGCCGAGCAATAGGCCACCCTATCGCCCACGCACAGCGCCACACCCTCCCCCACCGCTTGCACTACCCCAGCGCCCTCCAGACCTATTCCGGCTGGCAAGGGTAGTGGATACAGTCCACTGCGGTGGTATGTGTCGATGTAATTAAGGCCGATCGCTCTGTTCTCGACGGTGACCATGCCTGGGCCCGGCGCATCCAGCAGCACCTCTTCTAAGACCATCACCTCGGGGCCGCCGGTCTCAGAAATTCTTATCGCCTGCACCATTAAGCCGTTCTCCCTGTTCAACCTGTTACAAGTCGTCTAAAGTACCACCCGTTCCCGTCATAATGGAACTCCCCAAACACCTACAGATTACCCGTGGAGCGCAATAACGTGTTCGAAGAACTGCAGCTTGACCGTCACCTGCGTCTGGGTATTGATGCGCTTGCCTTAACCGATGCCACCGAGGTCCAAAAACTGACCGTTCCTATGGCACTGGAAGACAAAGATCTGCTGGTCAGCGCAGAGACCGGCAGCGGCAAGACACTGGCTTACCTGATTCCCTTATCACAAAAAATCCTTGCCGTGAGTTCCACAAGGCAAACAGGCACGCTGGCCCTAATTCTCGTTCCTACCCGAGAACTGGCACGACAGGTGCTTAAGCAGTGTCGCCAATTGTTGGTCATGTCACCAATACAAGCCCAAGCCATTACCGGTGGAGCCGACTTTAAGTATCAAAAAGCACAACTGCGCAAGGATCCAGAAATCGTTGTGGCGACACCTGGGCGCTTTCTGGAGCACTGCCAGAAACGCAGTGCTGATCTCAGCGGGCTTCAGACTTTGGTACTCGATGAAGCCGATCGCATGCTGGATATGGGCTTTCGTGAAGACGTGCTCAAAATCGCTGAGCTCAGTGCTGGCAGCAAACAAGTGCTGCTGCTCTCCGCAACACTTTCACACCGAGGCGTAGGTGACATCGCGGAAACACTGCTACATGAGCCACAACAGATTGCGGTAGGCCAAGTGCGCCAGCCTCACAGCAGCATTACGCACCAGCTGATACTGGCGGACAGTCAGGAACACAAAGACACGTTGCTGACTGCGCTAATAAAGGAAGGCGGCTTTCATCGCGCATTGGTATTCAGCAACAAACGTACCACGGCGGTACGATTATCTAATCTGCTCAGATATGAAGATCTGCGCTGTGGGTGTCTGCACGGTGAAATGAGTACGGAAGAGCGTAAACATGTCATGCATCAATTCCACGACGGCAAAGTCCATATCGTCTGCGCCAGCGATTTGGCCGCCAGAGGCCTCGATGTCAGTGGTATCGACTTGGTGGTCAATTACGACATACCCTACAGCGGAGACAATTACTTGCACCGCACCGGACGCACCGGTCGGGCAGGCGCAAAGGGGCTAGCCGTCTCTCTGGCGAACGCATCAGAGTGGAACATGATGGTCGGCATTGAACGCTATCTCGCACTGCGTTTCGAGCGACGCACTCTGACCGGTCTGAAGGCGAAATACAGCGGGCCTAAAAAAGTAAAATCTTCTGGCAAAGCGTCAGGCGTCAAGAAAAAGAAGGAAAAGGCCACTACCGAGAAAAGTAAAACACGCACACGCAATCAAAAGAATGTTGGTAAGCGTCGGGCAAAAGCAACAGAGGGAACCGTTGTCGTCAATGACGGCTTCACTCCACTGAAAAAAAAGAAACCACGCGAGTGATTTCTGATTTGATTTAGACTCATGTACCGAATGTCAGCTGGAAGACAACACTATGCCCAACCCCCTACTTGAATCACACCTGCTACCGCCTTTTTCACGCATTAAACCCGAGCACGTGGAACCCGCCATCAGGCAGCTCATTGAGACCAACAAACTCCGCATTGAAGAACTATTGGCTACTTATAAGGGCTACACGTGGGGCAACCTTCTGCAACCCATAGAAGAGCTTGAGGACGAACTGGCTAAGGCTTGGTCTCCGGTGTCGCACCTTAATGGGGTGTGCAACAGCGAAGCATTGCGCGAGGCCTACAATGCCTGTCTGCCACTGCTGTCTGAATACAGCACATGGATGGGACAGCATAGTGACCTGTGTGCCGCCTACCAGCAGATAGCCGACGGGAAGACATTCACAACCCTGGATACGGCGCAGCAAAAAGCCATCAATCAATCGCTGCGAGACTTTCGACTTGCGGGGGTAGCCCTGCCACCAGACAAGAAAAAAAGTTACGGCGAGCTACGACAGCGCCTGTCCAAGCTGGGCAGTACATTCGGAGAAAACGTACTCGATGCTACGAGTGCCTGGTCTAAGCAGGTGACGGCAGAGCAACTGCGTGGCTTGCCTGAGACGGCAATGGCCAGTGCCAAGCAGGCAGCGGTTGCGGCGGGACAGCAGGACTACCTGATCAATCTTGAATTCCCGTCACTGTCACCCGTACTGAACTACTGCGATGATCGAGAGTTGCGGGAAACGGTCTACACCGCACACTGCACAAGGGCGTCAGAACTAGGGCCAAACGGTGGCCAGTGGGACAATACCGCGCTCATCACGGATACGCTGCAACTGCGCAGTGAGCTGTCGCAGCTACTAGGGTTTGACAACTACGCAGAACTGTCTCTCGCGACAAAGATGGCCGAATCTCCCGCTAGCGTTGTGGATTTCCTGCAGCAGCTGGCAGAGCAGTCCCTGCCCCAGGCGAAAGAAGAGTGGCGACAGCTGGTGGAGTTTGCAGGCAATGACAGCGGCCTGACTGACCTGCAATCGTGGGACGTCGGCTACTACAGCGAAAAATTACGTCAAAATCTCTACCAAGTGTCGCAAGAAGACATACGGCCCTACCTGCCGGTGAACCGGGTGTTGCCCGGCCTGTTCGAGGTAGTGCGCCGCCTTTATGGAGTCGATGTTAACGAAGTAGAGCACTTCGATTCTTATCACCGCGACGTAAAGCTGTTCGAGTTGCTGCGCGATGGCGAAGTCATCGCCCGCTTCTTTCTTGATCTGTATGCCCGGGCACATAAACGCGGGGGAGCTTGGATGGACGACTGCCGGGTAAGACGCGAGACGCCCGATGGCCTGCAAATTCCAGTGGCCTATATGGTATGTAACTTCACGGCTCCGGTGGGCGACA
>JAPKBI010000503.1 GCA_028823475.1 Halioglobus sp.
GATTTAACCCTTCCTTCAATCATTGCCGTGCTGGGAGGTGCGCCCGCGGGATTGGAGCTCGTGCTTACGATCATTTTTCATGCGGACACTGCTCGTATTGGGCACAAGGCGGTGGTGCCATTGCAAACGGGTGATGTCCCTTGGGTGCTGGGGCGTTGCAGCCCCGAGTTCAATGGCACATATGACCACGCCCCCGCAGGGCTCGATGACGCGCATGTCAGTCGCCGAGCATTACAATTTAGCTACCAAGGTAAGCGCCTTACGATTCGTCGATTTGATTCAGCCAGTCGATGTCGCGTCGGCCCGACCGAGTTGTACAGCAGCGTTGAACTTGGCAGGGATACGTTGCGCGAGGGCGTCCCTCTGATGCTAGGTCATAGTATTGTTCTTATGCTGCGACTGACCAAGCGCAGGACTGCGAAGGATCAAACAAGCACTTATAGTGATCCGTTGCGCGGTAACAGTGGTTGTATGGAGGACATTCGGGAACAGGTCGCTCGTACCGCTAAAAGCGACTTGGACGTACTCATTCGGGGCGAAACAGGAACCGGCAAGGAATTAGTGGCCACGGCTATTCACCAGGCTAGTGGCCGGGCCGACGGCCCCATGGTTCGTGTCAATATGGCCGCAATCCCTAATGAGTTGGCAGCGTCCGCTTTGTTTGGCAGTACTCGTGGCGCCTTTACAGGCGCGGATAAAGCAGTCCCGGGTTATTTTGAGGAGGCACAGGGTGGCAGCTTGTTTCTGGATGAGATTGGAGATGCCGCTTTGGATGTGCAACCGTTGTTGTTGCGTGTCCTAGAGCAGCGTGAAATCCAGGCAGTGGGTGGGCCGATAAGACGCGTGGATGTGCGCGTGATATCGGCCACGGATGCAGCGCTTGAGGGTGAGGGCTGTCATTTTAAAGCGGCATTGCGCCATCGTCTTGGGGCCTGTGAAATTGTGCTTCCGCCGCTGCATGAACACCCAGAAGATATTGGTGAGTTGTTATTGCATTTTCTTCAGCGTAGCGCAGCGGAGGCCGAACGCACTGAATTATTACCTCATGCGCAGAGCCTCGCGCGGGACATTGCCGCGTGGGCAATACTGTTTTTTCGTTTTGTGAGTTATCGCTGGCCGGGAAACGTTCGTGAGCTGGTCAATTTCGCCCAGCAGATCGTTCTCGCAAGTGAGAAGACGCCGATCTTGAATGAAAACCTGCAGTTAACGCTGCTCAGGAAAAAGGCTGAAGCGTATTCAGTAGAGGGGCTTCCGCCACGCCGTAAAATTCAAGATATCGACGATGATACGTTTGATCAGGCCATGGTCTCTAACGGTAGTGAAGCGCTACGCGTCGCTTTGCAGCTAGGTGTCTCGCGGGGCGCAGTGTACCGGCGTATTAAAATGTCACCTCGTTATCGCTTGGCCACAGACATTTCACTGGATGAGTTACAGCGTGTACTGACTCAGCGCGGTGGCGATAGCATGGCGGTTGCTAGACAGTTGCAGGTCTCGGTGAATAGTCTGCGCTGTCATTTGCGCAATTTACGTCTTTTTTATCACTGAGTGCATGAACCTTGATAGCAAAGTAGGGCCCTATCGTATTCTGCGGCTGATTAATCAGGGCGGGCAGGGGAGTGTATTCCTTGGTTACGACAAGCGACTGCAGCGTAGAGTGGCCATTAAAATCCACACACTTTCTGCCAAGCACGGATCCCGCAAGCAGTTGCGGCGTGAAGCGCAATTAGTGGCGAGTATGCACAGTCACAGGGTGGTGCAGATCTACGATGTTATAGAGTCCAGTACACACATCGCCCTGATCATGGAATATGTACCGGGATCGAGCCTGGAAGAGTTGCTGGCCGCGGTGCGTCCCTCGCTGGCAAGTGTGCTGACAGTAGGCGCTGACATTGCCGGGGCGCTGGCGCTCGCTCGGCAACAGCACATCGTGCATGGTGATGTGAAAGCCGCAAACGTATTGATCACCGAGTTCGGGCGAGCCAAGCTTGCCGATTTCGGGATTGCTAGGGTCACAGGAGAGGAGCCATCCCGGCAATGGGCGGCGGGAAGCTTTCATGCTCTATCTCCGGAACAG
>JAPKBI010000071.1 GCA_028823475.1 Halioglobus sp.
GTCTCCAACGGTTTCCGGTTTGCTCAGAGACATCTCGACGTCTCCAACGGTTCCCAGCTTGCTCAGACACATTATCAACTGCCTGATCAAGATTTACAGGGCTGTTTAATTGACCCCATTTATAACCACTCTGAGCTTTATCTGATTCAGCCCAAATGACGTTACTGTCATTCGCTAATGCCTTCTCAGACCACTTATTGCCAGACGACACAGGTGCCGTATAACGCGCATCAGCAGCCAAGGCATGACTCACGCGATGCACTAAATTACCTGAGCTATCTGTTGCTTGCGCCGTGTCTGCGGCACTCAAGGACGGCGCCAGCAGGGCTAATGCCATACTTGCTAGTCCAACGTATCCCATCGTTTTTATGCTCATAATGTCTACCCGCCTTGTTGATCACAGAATCTATTCTGAGAGTCGGTTCTCTAAACAACCCCCCTATGGGGACCTGATTCATACGATGCTCAAATGGAGCTGATGTAGTTATACGATTTAGAGCAGGGGAAATGAAGGCACCTATATGCCCTCTTTGGGGTATGTCATGAGCGCGATGATGGCGACGCTGCTGAGCGGATAAAATGAGGTGGAGGTAGGCAAATGGACGATATATATTTTAATTCGTAGCCATAACGGGAGCTAGCCTACAGTTAACCCTATCGGGTTAATGGTGCTGTTAACTTTCGGGTGTTACGGAGAAGAAGGACTCTCAGGCAAACCGCCGCGGTCAAGGCTATCGATGATGGACTTTTCCTGTAGATATAGCTTTTCCCAATTAAAACGCGATTCATTTGAGCGGACCGAACCCGTAGGCACTGCGGGTCGCTGCTCAATATGATCTTTTACACCCCACCTACGATTCGCACTCAAGCCTTTTTCGCTGACTTGGGGAGAAACCCTATTCCTGAGCTCGGGCAAACTGGGCCCTCCATCCTCGCCAATGATCGCGGGGCCATAGAAATGCTCTTCGTCTTCTATATCAGCCATCAGGTCTAAGCCAGAGCTGTCACAGTCATTCTGGCCGAAAAGCAATGCTCTAGTAGCCGTCACGTAACCGTAACCCTGCTGGAATGGACTGTAGGCGAGCGAGCCGTCCTCGTTTATAGCGGGCTCCGCACTGGTAATAAGCTTACATTTGATGTCATCCGGCGTGAGACTCGGCTCCAATTGCAGAAGTAGTGCGAGAATTCCCGACACCAGCGCACTCGCCTGCGAGGAACCTGTTAAGACGAACTCTCCAGTCCTGAGCATATCCTCTGGCTGCTCCAGGGCCATAGCTGACTCTGGGCCAACAAGGCCCGTCATGTGCCCTCCCAGGGCTACAATATCCGGCTTAACATGCCCAGTGGGCGTAGGGCCACGTGAAGAGAAATCTGGTATATAGTCATCAGCGCGAGTATTCGGAGTCCAGGAATCCGTGACCGCTCCCACTGTAATGATATAGGGAATATTTCCGGGTGATCCAATAGTCTCCACACCGGGCCCGTCATTTCCAGCAGCCGCCACTACCGCGATACCCGACTCCCAGGCCTTCATTACCGCCTGGTTGACGGGGTCTTCCCAGTAAGGCCATCTGGGAGTTTGAGCAAAGGAGAGGTTAAGAATCTGAATCTTGTATTTTTCGCGGTTATCGACGACCCACTGAATTGCGCGCACAATCTCCAGCAAATGAGCCAATCCGTCCCGGTCTAGCACCTTGACCGCCACCAAATTGGCGTCAGGCGCCACTCCCTTATACGAGCCCGTTGGACGGCCGTTGTGTTTCGTTTGCCCGCTGTGTGCGATTATGCTCGACATATGTGTCCCATGGCCACTCTCGTCAACCACTTCACTATCTAAAGTGTCGGTAAGCGCGTCATATCGGGCGAGCACCCTATTCCGGCCGGTAGTGTCGTAAACCAGCGCATCATGTTCCCATAACCCAGAATCCACCACCGCCACGGTAACACCCTTACCGGTAACCCCCTGAAGATGCAGGGCATCCACGCCGGCCGCGATGTTATAATAAAAGTCTTCATTGTTGTTTTCGTAACCTGGCACCAGATCAGTAGCGCAACCTTCTGCAAAAATAGCCTTGAGAGTAAAATCGCGTTGGCGCAAAGGTGACTGCACTTTTTTGGAGGCTGGCCTCTCAAAGCTAACCGTCAGCTTGTCTAGATCCTTCAACTGCGGTCTGCCGGAAGAAGGAAAGTCTATTACCAAGTTACCTAATGTCGCGGCATCATAGAGGGCTGGAGGAACAGTAGCATCAGCGATGGAAATCTCCGTCACATGTCCTAACGTCGTAGGCCAAGTCAGTTCGAGTCTCTCCATTGAGGCGGGCGTGGTTAATTTATTATAAAGGCGCCACTCTATACCGCCAGGAGTGAAGTCGAGTTCGATATGGCCCCGTACCTTGCAGGATTCTACCTCTTGTGGAACCCCTATCAGTTTTTCTGTCGAAGCGAGATCATCTAAGTGGCGCGTGACTAGCGGAGACTTCAGTATTTCCTGCAGCTGCTTCCGGTCAAGTTTGGCGCCAACTGCGTTGATTATAGAGAGATCGTGAGTAACCGTTCCGCCCTCCTCTTCTACCAATGCAGAGAGGCCAGCAGAAGACGAGCCCTGGAGCATGACATACAGAACATCTGAGTCGGCGGCCAATACAGAAGTGCAAAAAAGTAAAAAACTCAGGAATGTTATCGTGTACTTAAAGGACTTCATCCGTGTCGAATTGCCCCGAATTAACTGTCCATGCTTTTTTGGATTTCTGCGGAAAAGTTCGTTTGCAGCATACTGGGCACTTCTTCAGGGTAGATCGGGCGGGCGAAATAAAAACCTTGAAGCAGGTCACACCCTTTTCCCACTAGATAAGCCAACTGACGTTCACTCTCTATGCCTTCTGCGATCACTCGCAGATTGAGCGCTTTTGCGAGTCCCAGAATAGCGTCAACGATCGCAGCCCCATCGGATGTATTCAAATCATTAACGAAGCTATGGTCAATCTTGAGTGTGTCTATCGGAAAGCGTTTAAGGTAGCTAAGGGATGAATAGCCTGTGCCGAAATCATCAACCGCAAGGTCTACACCAAGAGACTTTAATGCGCGTAACTTTGCGATATTGGTCTCTGCATCATTCATAATGGCACTTTCTGTCAGCTCAAGCTCTAGACGATTGGGTGACAGACCGGATTTAACAAGAAAGTCCGCTATCCAATCAGACAGGTTCCCGTGGTTAAACTGCAGGGGGGAGATATTCACACAAACACGATGTGCACTAAGGCCCAGCGTATCCCAGTATAAGCAGTGCCTGGCGACCTCCTCCATGACCCATTCACCCAGCTCGATTATTTGCCCCGTACTCTCGGCTACCGGAATGAACTCGTCTGGAGATACCATGCCGCGCTTAGGATGCTTCCAGCGGACTAACGCCTCCATGCTAACCACCTCACCGGTTATGGAATTAACCTGAGGCTGGTAACGCAGTTCTAGCTCTGAATTACGCAGCGCATCGCGTAATTCTTCTTCCATCTTTAATTTCTCGACCGCCTTTGCGTTCATCTCTTCGTTATAGAATCGATAACAAGCTCGACCTTCTGCCTTGGCAAAATACATGGCAGTATCGGCATTTCGAATCAGGGTATCGGGATCTTCACCATCTTGAGGGTATAGCGCAATTCCAATGCTGGGCGTCACCACTGGGTTATGTGACTGCAAGGGTATTGGCTTCGAGAGACAGCCGAGGATACGCTTGGCGACCTTCTCGATATCAGCCGTGTCGTCCACATCCGATAAAACAACCGTGAATTCATCGCCACCCAATCTGGAAATTTCAGCAGCACCGGACTCGCTATGATCTGCTGCGCTGTTTTCAGACCAATAATTAACGGAATCTTCTTCACGCAATTCCATCGTGAGTCTTCTGGCTATTTCAACCAGTAGGCTATCTCCCCGGGCGTGACCGATCGAATCATTAATCCGCTTAAAGTGATCTAAATCGATAAAAAGCAACGCGGCTATTGTCTTGCGTCGTTGACTGCGCTTGAGAAGTCGGGTCAATTGCTCATTGAAGCTTCGTCTATTAGGAAGACTGGTGAGGGGGTCGTAGTAGGCGAGGTGCCGGAGTCGATCTTCCTGTCGCTTCAGCGAGTTAAACGCATCGCTGGCACGGAGCATATACTGAACATCACGGCCCAATAATGACCAGTTGACTGGCTTTGTTTTATACTGGGTCGCGCCAGCGTCAAACCCCTTATCTATGGACTCACGATCTTCCGAGCCCGTAACAATCATAATAGGAATAGTTTTACCCTGAGGCAATTCCCGTATACGCTGACAAGCCTCAAGGCCCGTCATCCCTGGCATCTCTACATCCATGAACACCAGATCAGGTCTTTCAAGAACGAAAACATCTATTGCCTCAAAACCATTAGACGCTTCAACAACAATCATGTCCTCCGCTTCGAGACACTGCCGTGTCAGCAGACGAACATTCTGGTCATCGTCAACAACAAGAATTTTGGCTTGATGGCGTATAGGATCTGTACTCTAAATTGGGTGGAAAAATAATCTTTTTAATTGTGGTTCTAGGCTATCACTAGTAGGGACTCTCTACTAGTGTGAATAAGGACTTGCAGGTGGTTGCCCTAGAAACTGCAAATTGGCGTGCCGCCTCAAGAGGGTAGATTTTTAGGTCGCCGTGAATCAAACAAATCTATACCGAAAAAAACGGAGGAAGTCACGCCGCCTGCCAAAACCTCGAGTAGATTAGGACAACAACTGTTCGCGACGCAGCACACCGTGCTCCTGCACAAAACGCGGAAGATTCTGCAACGGGATTGCCGGACTATAATAAAATCCCTGTACCTGATGACAATGGTGATCACGTAGGAATTGGATTTGCTCGTGCGTTTCTGCGCCCTCTGCCACGACAACCAAACCCAGTCGACGCCCCATCTCGATGATCATACAGCAGACCGCTTCCTGGTTTTCATTATGCGGTAGGTCACGCACGAAACAGGCATCGATCTTCAACGCAGAAATCGGCAACTCCGTAAGGTGGTTAAGCTGAGAAAAACCGGTGCCAAAATCATCCAGTGAAAAGGAGATCCCGAGCTCTCGCAATTCGTTCATGCGTGACTTGATCTCAACAGAGCTTTGCATAATGGTAGACTCAGTCAATTCGAACTCGATTTTCGAGCCGTCCGCACCGCTACGCACGATAATATCTTTGACAATTTCAACAAAGGGGTCGTCCTCGATCTGAGAAAATGAGATGTTCACTGCAACATCCACATTTTTCATATTCTGCTCTTCTAGCCAGATCTGAGCATTGCAAGCGTGCTGAATGACCTGGTAACCGATGGCTTTCATCAGCCCCATATCCTCGCAGGCAGACATGAAATCACCAGGCAACAAGAGGCCACGCTCCGGATGATTCCAGCGCAGCAAGGCCTCTAGTCCCACCAGATGCCCGGATGCGAGGTCTATTCGAGGCTGGTAATGTAGCTCAAACTGGTTTTTTCGCACAGCAGTGCGCAATTCTGCCGTGAGGGAACTATTGCCCCCGACATCGAAGGCAAGCTTCTCGGAATAACGGACGAAACGACCACCCTCGATGCTTTTAGCCTGCTGCATCGCGCTACGGGCATGTTCCACCAGATCTGAAAAGTCACCCCCGTCTTCCGGATAAATCGCCACACCGATACTCGCCTCTACTGCCACCTGCTGATCACTGAGAAGCATCGGAGCGGAAATAGATTTGAGCATTTTCTCGGTAATAAGCTCCACATCGGCAGTCGAATTAACGTCTTCGAGAACAATCGCAAACTCATCACCACCAAGACGCGCTATGCTGTCGGTACTGCGCATTTTATTGACCAAACGTTGCGAGATAGATTTGATCATGACGTCGCCATCAGACTCGCCATAGTGGTCGTTGATGTTGGTGAACTGGTCGATGTTGATGTAGAGCAGAGCTGTGTTGAAGCCATACCGTTTAGAGCGATCCATCGCACGCTCTAAATGAGCACGAAAACCCACTCTATTTAGGACCCCGGTAAGCGTGTCGCGATTGGACAACTGCCGGATTTGCTCGCGAGCCTGCTTGAGTTGAATGTTGTAATCGAGGATACGGTGCACCAATGCATCCTGCAATTGCCCGCGGATAAGATAATCTTGGGCGCCCAGTTCGCGCAAATGGCCAAAAGAAGCCTGCTCGGACTCATCTAACATAATAATAAGCGGGGCCGCGGCATTGTTTTTATTGGCCAAGCGTAATAAGTATTCCGTTTGAGCCCCATGGCCCATAATCACGGCATCTATCATAGGATCCAGGAGTGCTTCGAGTGGGCGTTCCATGGTTTCTGAGGCTGCAAGCTGGAACCTCGCCGGTTTAGCGCGCGCTAAACAGGCGGCAAGAATAAGGTGATCTGCCTTGTTCTCAGATATGATCAGTACTGTGTGCTGTTCCACTGTGAATCCCTAACTACTTGTTCACTGTACACTGATGATTAGCAGCGCACTGGTTAGCCGCATTCGGAGCATACAAACCGTCTCGCAACCAACTTGTTATTCTTTAAATAACATAAGGTTATACGGAATTAATGAGTGAAACTCTAGTAAATGTTCATTGAAAATTACCAAAGCGGCGACGCCCTTTCCAAGTCTCTCGATTCGCGGCTCAATTCGCCGTCGCCATTGCGGCAACTGCCCGCGCTGATGTCACTTTGCACGCGCTATTTCAGGCATGAGTTTGTACCTATGGGGATAGGGAATTAACGCCTGCATATTTTATGTTAGACTTGTTCCTCGTTTTTTTCGCCTTTAATAGCCACCTATGAGTCTTGCCTCCGAAAAACTGAAAACCATCCGGGATCAGGTGCAGTACCATCTCGATCGTGCCGAGCAAAAGCAGCTTACGCCGGAACAGGAACAGTCACTTAAGAACCAGATAAAAGCCCGATTGCAGAAAGAGAATGCCGTCATTGTGGCGCATTATTATACGTCGCCAGCAATTCAGGCCCTGGCCGAAGAGAGCGGGGGTTGCGTCTCGGATTCACTCGAAATGGCGCGCTTTGGCCACGATCACCCCGCCAGCACCCTCGTGGTTGCGGGCGTCAAATTTATGGGTGAAACAGCCAAGATTCTTACACCCCAGAAACGCGTTCTGATGCCAACACTGGAAGCAACCTGCTCTTTGGATCTGGGTTGCCCGATCGATCAATTTTCTGCTTTCTGTGATCAGCACCCCGAGCGAAAAGTTGTTGTGTATGCCAATACCTCAGCGGCGGTGAAGGCCAGGGCCGACTGGGTCGTCACTTCCAGCATAGCCCTTGATGTGGTGGAACATCTGACAGAACAGGGCGAAAAAATTCTCTGGGCGCCCGACCAATATTTGGGTGACTACGTAAAACGACAAACCGGTGCCGATATGCTCATGTGGGATGGCGCGTGTATTGTGCATGAGGAATTCAAGGCACGCGGTATCGCTGATTTGAAGCGAGTCTACCCCGATGCCGCGGTGCTGGTGCATCCCGAATCACCCGCTGCAGTTGTGGACTTAGCCGATCGAGTGGGCTCAACCACGCAGATTATTCGGGCTGCAAGTGAAATGAACAACAAGCGCTTCATTGTAGCCACCGACCAAGGTATATTTTATAAGCTGCAGCAGCAGGCACCCGATAAAGAGTTTATTATCGCGCCCACGGCCGGTGAAGGCGCCAGCTGTCGTAGTTGCGCTCAATGCCCCTGGATGGCAATGAATGATCTGGAAACACTGGCTCAGGTGTTTGAGAGGACCGATAACGAGATAAGCGTCGATCCCGCTATCGGAGAGCAAGCCATGATTCCTTTGCGCCGCATGCTAGACTTTGCCAGCGAGCTTCAGGTCACAGTCAAAGGCAACGCCTGAGACCTTGGTCCCTAAAAAAATCACGGCGAGAATTTAAAACTCCTCCATCCGCTCCTGCATTCTGGCGACATCCGTCAGACGCTGATGAATCTTGGCTGAAACCAAGTAGTTGTCTTGAGTTAATTCCAACGCATAGGTAAGTTGTGTTTTAGCGTCGCCCAAAGACCCCTTGAGAATAAAATACTCCGCCCGGGACTGGTGCAGCCCTACAATATTGCCGGACAAACCCTGTACTTCTGCAAGCAGATACCAAAGACCAGGATCATCGGGCCAGCGCTTGCTCTGCTTCACTAGTACTTCGGCGGCGATATGTGGCTGTTGATTTTTCATCAATGCTCTGGCGTAGCTCATGGTCAACGGATGATTGCCCGGGGAGACCGCTAGACTGCGAGCCAATTTCTTTGCGGCCTGATCTGGCTTATTGCGCGCCATATCAATATCCGCATCAGCAATAATGTATTCAAGACGATCAGGGTTGCCTGACCAGATGGAATCCAGCTCCAAACCAGCCTCATCAGCGCGCCCAGAAGCGGTCAGCGCGAGAACCAGCCCATACGTAGCCGCTTCGCGTGAATAGGGCGTGCTGTCGAGCTCTCCCTGAAATCTTGCCACCGCCAGTCCCGGGGTTTCGGACAGTTCAGTAATAACGCGCGCGCGCATCAATTGATAGTCCAGATCTGGGTCGCGCTCTTTTTTCGGATATTTCCTCGCGCGATTGCGTGTATCGGCAATACGATTTTCGGACAGGGGGTGAGAGCGAAGGAATTCAGGCATCTGTTCGCTGGATGAATACCGCGTTGTACGCAGCATACGCTCAAACATTACAGGCGCTGCGTGCGGGTCCATATCCGCATCAATTATCGTTTGCATGCCAACGCGGTCAGCTTCTTGCTCATTACTTCGACTGTAACTCAGCGCCGAATTCT
>JAPKBI010000504.1 GCA_028823475.1 Halioglobus sp.
TCAGACAAACAGCTGCCAATGCGATGCAGTGCACGCTCATCGCTATGGTCATGGTAGGCCAAAACGGGTGTGTCAATTGAGAAAAACTGCAGCAGTCGCTGACTGTGTCGGGTGTCTTCCACCGCAATAAGGTCTGCATTTTGCAGAACCTCGACCGCGCGCTGTGACATATCACCGAAGTTACCTATGGGCGTTGCCACAACATAGAGCCCCGAATCCACAAATTCCCCTTATAATGTCCGTACATCGTAAATCCCGAATAAACAGGATCTATTAACTTGTTGGTGAAGCATAACATGACAGAGATGCATTCCAGTCAGCGCAGCCAGGTAAGAGGGCTAACACTTCTTCTACTGACGTTATTACTGTGGGGCTGCGGCGGCAACCCGCAGAAAAAGGAGCCACAGCCAGAGACCCCTGCGCCCGAGAAGCAACAGCCCATAGAGCAATCGGAAATTTCTCTGACACTGCCGCCCAGCCAGTTCAGTGCCGCGCTAAACAGCGCTGAGCGGTCGCTTGCAGAATTTGACTGGATGCAGGCCAGCGTTGCATTACAAGTGATGCCTGTGGACGGACTGTCTTCGAATGACGACACCTATGTAGGTTATCTGCAGGCACGCATAGCCTATATTCGCGGCGACCAGTTACAGGCACTGGAGCAATTAGAGCAGCTGAATTATCCCGGCATAAATCCGGCATTGCGCTACCGCATCCTCAGCTTCAAACATTATATACTGGAGACGCAGGGCGACTCGCTAGCCAGCGCCCAACTGGCCGATCAAATTCTGCGAGGAACCCAAGCGGATACTGCTGCCGCATGGAAACGCAGCGTATGGCAAAATCTGGAACGAACGGATGACCAGCAACTGCTGACAGCCCTCCCTAACGCCACCGACCCCCAATGGCGCGGGTGGCTTACACTTGCACTGATCAACCGCCAGACCGATTCCGAGATGGAGCGTGAATTGGTTCAGTGGCGCACTGAAAACTCAGGTCACCCTGCCGCTAACCCGCTGCCCGGTGGACTTGACTACCTGTTGGCATCCTCGACCCAGAACAGCAAAGTGGCACTCATACTGCCGCTCAGCGGACAGCTGGCGCAAGCTGGCAAAGCGGTACTGGATGGCTTCCTGGCTGCCCATTACGCCGACAGCGCCATGGGGCAGGCCACAACTGAACTTTTTGTCATTGACGTGGGGGAGTTTCCCTCTGCCAGTACTGCCTATGGCGAGGCGCTGCGCGAAGGGGCCAGTATCGTCGTTGGTCCTCTAAGTAAAGCCGCTCTGGCTGACCTAGCAACGCGCTCGGAGCGACCTATACCGGTACTTGCGCTCAATCGTATCGACCCAATAATGCCCGCACAGGGCAGCGCTCTGGTACAACTCTCGCTGGCACCGGAAGACGAGGCCATCAGTGTTGCTGAGCTCGCGTTTGGCAGGGGTGCACGCCGGGCGATAATCATTACGCCAGCGGGGGATTGGGGAAGCAAGGTGGAAACCGCACTGCGTGAGCGCTGGAGTTCCCTTGGAGGTACAATCGCCAGCAATACGACCTATAGCACCTACGACGATTACTCCAGCAGCGTCACATCGGCACTTTCGCTGGATGCCAGCGAACAGCGGGCACGCGATCTTCGCACAGCAATAGGTATCAACATCGAATTTACACCCCGCCGCAGACAAGACGCTGATGCGATCTTCCTCCTTAGTCATAATGGCGCGGAGGCCCGCTCGATCAGGCCGCTACTGGCATTTCACTATGCAGGCGACCTTCCTGTTTACGCTATCTCCAATATTTACAACGGCATTCCAGACGAGCGTAATCAGGATTTAAATGGTATCCAACTCGTTGAGACACCTTGGTTATTGGGCGCCAATCCAGACCTGCGGGCGGCCCTTGCCACCGATGACGCCGAGAGCGGCAACTATACGCGCCTCAATGCTCTGGGAGCAGATGCGTATCTCGTTCAATCCAATTTTCTGCGTCTGCAGAGCGGTGCCGATGCTCTGATGCGCGGGAATACCGGCCTGTTGAGCATGGACCCGACCCTGAGCATCAAGCGGCAACTGT
>JAPKBI010000505.1 GCA_028823475.1 Halioglobus sp.
TTGCGACCTGCATGAATGAGCAGCATCACGATCAGTCGCCTCCCCCGCAGCGCATGCGGGTTTCACTCTTTGTCACCTGCCTGGCAGACCTGTTTCGACCATCGGTAGCCTTCGCCAGCATCAAATTGCTAGAGCAGGCGGGCTGTGAGGTCACTGTACCTCTGCAGCAAACCTGTTGCGGCCAACCTGCATACAACAGTGGCGACTACGAAGCTACAGTGCCCCTTGCCCAGCAAGTCATCGCGCTGTTAGAAACGGCTGATTATGTCGTGGTCCCGTCCGGCTCTTGTGCCGGAATGATATGCCACCACTACCCCAAACTACTGCAAGGAGAGTGGCGCGATCGTGCACTCAAACTAGCCGCCAAGACTTTTGAGTTGACCGTTTTCCTGAAAGACATCGCCCGCATAGAGCCGCAACTCAATAACCCGCCGAGCACCCTCTCCGTCACCTACCACGACAGCTGTGCCGGACTGCGCGAAATGAGTATCAAAGAGCAGCCGCGGCAACTCCTGCGGGAACTGTGTGGCATTGAAGTCAATGAACTAGAGCAGAGCGAAGTCTGTTGCGGTTTTGGCGGTACATTTTGTGCAAAGATGCCGGAAATATCAGGGAAAATGGTCAATGATAAACTCGATCATGCACTCGCTACCGGGGCCAAAATTCTCGCCGGCGGCGATTTGGGCTGCCTGCTCAATATCGCAGGTCGAGCACAACGCCAGGGCCAAGAGATCGAGGTGCGCCATATAGCAGAGTTGTTAAGCGGAGATATGGACACCTCCCCTATCGGGGAGGGAAGGTAACCGATGGAACACCATAGCAACACCTTTCTCGACAATGCCAGTGAAGCGCTAAAAAACAGCGGGCAGGCCGAGCGCCGCGATAAGATCGCGTTGTTCGCGTCGCAGATACGTACAGCTGCAATTGACAGTTTCGAAGGTTTTGACGAACTCAGGCACCACGTAAAGAACATTCGGCAGCACAGTCTGGATAATCTGGACTATTACCTCAGTCAGTTTGAAAAGGAAGCCGTGCACAACGGCAATCAGGTCCACTTTGCACGTGACAGCGAGGAATTCAACAGCCTCGTCTTGGATATCTGCCAGCAACACGACGCCCGGCGTATCGCCAAGGGAAAATCCATGGTGACGGAAGAGACCGGTCTGAACAGTTTCTTGCAAAGCGCTGGTCTTAATGTCATGGAAACCGATCTGGGCGAATATATTATCCAACAGGCAGGAGAAACACCGAGCCATATTGTGAGCCCAGCGCTGCATAAATCTGCTAACGAAATTCGCGAACTATTCCAGCAAAAGCATGATCTGGGTCCTAGGGAGCTGCAGAAGACCTCAGACTTAGTTGCCGAAGCACGTAATGTGTTACGAGAACATTTCCTGCAGGCTGAAGTGGGGATTATTGGCGCCAATGCACTGATCGCCGAGAATGGATATTCCATGCTTGTCACTAATGAGGGTAACGGCGACCTCTGCGCCAATCTGCCCAAGGTGTTAATTATTTGCACGACCATCGATCGGGTACTGCCGCGAGCGGAGGACGCCACTGCGATGTCACGATTGCTGGCCCGTTCAGCGACAGGTCAGTCCCAAAGCTGCTATACCAGCTTCTACTCAGGGCCCCGTCGCGAAGGTGAGATCGACGGACCGCTGGAAACACATTTCGTACTGCTGGATAACGAGCGCAGTAATATCCTGTCCAGCGATTACCGTGAAATACTCGACTGTATACGCTGCGGTGCCTGTCTCAATCACTGCCCTATCTATACCAGTGTAGGAGGACACGCCTACGGTTCGGCTTATTCCGGCCCCATAGGTTCAGTACTAACACCGCTATTGACCTCTCTGGAACAAAGCCATTTTCTTCCGAATGCATGCACCAGCTGCGGTCGCTGCGCAGAGGTATGTCCGTCGAATATCCCTCTGCCGGATTTGTTGCGCGATTTGCGACATGAGGAGGGTATAAAAAAACTATCGGCGCCGCGATGGCGATACGGTCTGAAACTGCATAGCTGGCTGGCGAGACATCCGTCGATATACCAGACACTGACCGC
>JAPKBI010000072.1 GCA_028823475.1 Halioglobus sp.
ACACTTTCACGCTGCGGTAATTCTGGTCGGCCGGTAACCATCAGAAAAGCAACCGCGATACAAGCCGCTAACACCAGCAGCGGAACAGCGCGCCTTAATCCTCTTTTCTGCATTGATATGTATCCGATTGAGTTAGCCAAGTACAGGCCGGCTAAACCGGCATTGTAACGTATTCTACTGCAGGCCAAGTTATATTTACATTTGCTGTCAGGGTCGACAACACGATAAAGCGTTTGTGTGTCTATGAGAGCACAACGTTAAGCTAACGCTCACTCACAGTTGTAGTGATGCTGGTGTCCTACAATCCCCGTGTCAACTGCCTTGCAGCTGCAGTTAGAAAGACAATTGGGGCGGTGCAAGATCGAATAACAGCTCAAAAGCCTATAAACTATGATTGTCTATAACCTGCATGGTGGTAAGAATGAGTGCAGGCAGCCGCGGCCGGACTTTCTGGCTTGTTCTTGTAGTCGCAGTGGCATTAGTGTTGCTTGCGTTTTCCGGAATCCTGTATGGCTCGGATTCGAGTGATCGCACGCGCGTGGAGGGCAGTGAAAAGCCGCCGAACATACTTTTCATCGTTATCGACGACATGGGATATAACGATCTGGCTGCCAATGGCAACCCTTCTGTTAACACCCCCAATCTGGACCGGCTTGCCTCCGAGGGTGCAAGGTTTACCCGCAATTATGTCAACTCATCCTGTACCGTAACGCGGGCCGGCATCATGCTGGGAATGCAGCCCGAAGTCCATGGGTTTCGAGCGGATGCGATTGGCATTTCGCCGGAAGCTATCACCTTGCCGGAAACCCTCCGACTAGCCGGATACAGCACTCATCATATTGGCAAATGGCATCTCGGATTTTTGTCCAAGCTGGCGTGGCCGACCCGGCAGGGCTTCGATAGTTCTTTTGTTTTTTGTCGCAGAACCTTTTGCGGGGTCGTCGCGATGGTAAATGGCTAATCAGACACCCGACGTATCGTAATCCACAGCTTCAGCACAACGAAGAAGAGCCTACAAAACACAAAGGTCATTTATCAGATATTTTGGCGGAACATACGATAAGCACTATCCAAACGTTAGCGACAGAGGAGAAGCCATGGTTCCTCACCCTTGTGGACCTATGCACCTCATGCGCCTATAGATCCAGCGGAACGATTTGCCACCAAGTATCCCGACACGCCAGCCGGAAAGTATCTTGCGCTTCTTGAACAGGTCGATCACTCAGTGGGTAGGGTGCTCGATGCCTTGCATCAAGCCGGTCTTGATGACGATACGGTTGTGGTTGTGGTCAGTGATAATGGCGGTACCAATAAGGAGATCGATAACAACCTGCCATTTTACGGCTCAAAAGTTACTCTTTACGAAGGAGGCCTGCGTACGCCGCTAATTATCCGCTGGCCGGGTAAGGTTGAGCCGGGAAGAGTTGTCGATGACGTCGTTAATTATCTGGACTATTATCCTACATTTGCTGCCGTTGCACAGGTTGAGCCGCCACCCGACGTACAGGGTGCGAATATTTTTGATATTTTGAAGGGCGAGGTAAAACGCCAAGGAAATTTCTACTGGGAGACCAGTAATTCTATTCATCATTCTTGGTCGATTCTATCAGGCGACGGGCGATGGCGCTTGGGGCAATACTTTGTCGGTGAAGTGCAGCTCAATGATCCGTTCGAACACCCAGTTGGCGACCAGGATGCGGCGAAGCGCTATCCCGAAATTGCCAAACGCTTGAGGCAGCACTACATTCAGTGGCGGATGAAGTCGCGACAGGTGAATTTCTCCTATGAAAAATTGTCGAGTAACGGTCGGGCGAAAATACAGGGTAATTCATTGCAGCGCGCACCCGGTTACGGGGGATCTACGTTTGCGATCGCGCTGGTGCCAGATAATCCCGACAAAGAGAGTATTTCGGTTTCTGAAGATGGCCCACAATTCATAGCATTTCAGCGCGACATGTGGCGATTAGGTCAGCAGGGCTCAAAGCTGCATCTAGAAATTAACGGTATACATTTGGAGGCTCCGGCCCCACCTGCCGGAATATGTTCTTCAGTCATTGTTACCTCTCAATTCAATCCGGGTCACCTCAGGCCCAAGTCAAAGTCTTCTCTCGTGGAGCTTTGGGTGAATGGAGAGAAAACAGCTGAATTTACCTCGGGTTCGTTTAAGGACCCTATCGATGCCCATATCAACTCAACCTTTATCGGTCAGAACGAGAAGGGCAACGGCCAGTTTCAGGGCGTACTTGGCAGGCCATTGATTGTTAATGAAAGGCTGGTTGCAGACGAGCAGGATGACCGAAAGATTGACAATTCGATTTCTTCCATTGAAGGAGATTTGTGCGTGCAGTTGGCGCTGTCTGAAAGACTATAGAGTTGTTGAAGATTGAGAATAGCAGTATGAGCGGAATAAACATTTTTTTAAACGTACTCTACTACAGTCAAAGTCCTTTCTGCACTCGCAGTTTTCTGATCGACTAAGGGATCAACGTTAAAGTGTGCGCAGTGTGCTGTTTGATCATTTCATCGCTATACCACCAGTACTGTTTTTCATCGCTCATCCAAATGTCCGTCTGATTGTGCAGGGTCGGGTCCAGATATCGACCACTGCTACCGCCGGGGATCACCGCCAGCACTTTTTCCGAGTCAGACATATCGGCCACGAAGCGGATGGAGTCAATATATTTTGCCTCATAGTCGCTGCTGTACAGGTATTTGCCGCGATTTAGGGTTTCACCGGAACCAAACATTGGACGGGTTCCGGCCCCCAGCCATTCGGCCATCGCTTTACCGGGGATAACGGGACTAGAGAAAGTGATATTGAGTATGTCCCCCCATTGCCAGTTAGCAGGGGCGTCACCTAGTCGCTCGGTCAACTCAGCCTTTGCTGCCAGGGCCGCCAGTCGAATAATGTCATCGCGAGTTTCGCGGGTCTGAGTATTTTGAATATCGAACCAATGATTATTGTTGTCTTCCATTAGTAGCACTAGCCGTTCTTGCCAGTAATAAACGGCATCAAAGAATTCAATCCACAAGTCTTTTTCTAAATCGTCGTTAAAGGTGATCTGAGCAAAGTGTTTAAATAATAATTGGAATACTGCAGCCCCAGCTTGGTCGCGTTCATCTCGTAGGTTCCAGGTTTGAAGAATCGCTGCTAGCTCTGCGGTGTCATCGCTGGATTCTAGTACAGGTAGGAAGCGAGGTAATAGTTTTTCTGCCATGGGGTTTTTAACATCGTTAATTAATGACCAGTGGTCATCAATGGAAACGATTTCATGTGTGGTCATGAATTCTTTGATTCGCCGAAAACGCCATGAGGCGGCAAAGTAGGTTGAGTATTCATACGGGTAGTCGAAGCTGACCACGCGATGATTGGCTGTGCCTACCCAGTTGCGCTGTGGCCGAATGTCGGTCGACATTTCTTCAGCGCTGATTACGCCATTCCAGTTGTCGACATTGTCTGTAATTAGGTATGGTTTTGAGCCATCACCTTTTATACGCTTCGGGACGCGACCTGTAGAGATGCGAGCGATATCGCCGGCACTATCAACGATGATATAGCTAAGAGGTGTTACGGTTTTTTCCAAAGCCTGTCGAGCCTGGTCAATGTTTTTCGACAATAATAGTTCTTCCATGCCCAGGCTATCGGACATTGCATCGACTGTTGCCCAACGTAGGGAGATAGCGTGATTTCCCGATACGTTGATACCCAAATCAGAGATTAATGGTCCCCGACTAGTGCTACGAATACGTAAGGTCTTCTGACGATAACCACCCTCGTATTTTTTGTCTTTGATCAATATCACCTCTCTACGGATGCTAAGGGGTAGTGAGTTTTTCCCTTCTAGATAGTGATCGGGCCGGTTGGGATCTAGACTTTCAATATATAGATCAACGCCATCACTATTACCATTCGTTGCGCCAAAAGCGATATCGCTGGTACGGGCTATACCGAAAGATGGGGTGCCGGGGGCGGTGGCGCCAATGGCGCGAACTTGCGGAGTAAAAATGCCCATGGGTTGCCAAAATCCTGGCAGGGTGCGGGCATCAATGTGCGGGCTGTTGGAGAATATCGCTGATCCGTTAGCGGATTTTTTGCCACTGCTGGCCCAGGCGTTGCTGGCTGCGTTGAGCGGATCGGGAAATGCGTTTAGTAAGTCTTGATCAATACGAATACTCAACTGAGGTTCATTGAGGAAGTTAGCTTCTACGATGACTTCGTCATCCGGGTTGATGCTCACCTGCGATATCTCGTTGGCTAATTCAGACCCTAGAGTATCGATCATGCGTTGGGCTAAGAGCTCGGTGCGCCAGTTGGCGGAACTGCCCCATATTTGAAAGTACTGAATGGCAATAATATCCTGTAGTGTCCACGGCTCAGGTTTTAGACCGAGCAACGTTAAGCTAAAAGGATATTCATGTTGTTGGGTTTCGATGTAGGCATTTATGCCCTCTACGTAGCTTTGATAGAACAACGTCGCGTCGTCATTCAGTAACGCAACTTGCTGGGCGGCAATTTGTTGGATGCCCACCGCGCGCATTAAAATGTCAGTTTTAGCCGCACGCTCACCAAACAATTCAGCCAAGCGACCCTGGGCGATGTGTTTGTAAATTTCTGCCTGGTACAGGCGGTTTTGGCCAGTAATAAAGCCCTGAGCGCGTAAAGCATCTGCGATAGTTTCAGCATAAATATAAGGAATACCGAGTTCGTCTCGAATAACGGTAACCGGCTTCTCCAGCACCGATACGGTTAATTCGCCATCCTCTTCATAGTCATTAAACATATTTAGCGTGTATGTGATGGCCGCCGCAAGAATAACGATAAAACTGAGTAACATCCTTTTTATCATGACGGATTTCTTCCTAAAGCTTTATACTAAAAATTTAGCATAGCAGCTAAATATCTAAGAATAAAAGCTTAAAATCGGTGCATGCTCAGACTAAAGATGGTTTTGAGTTGCGACTATGACACACAAATAGTGTGCTGCTTTGTAGTCGATGGCGCAAAATTCACAAGTTTACTCCAATCAAGTATCTGTACCTCGCAAAAAACGTCACAGCGCTCTCGCGTCGACGCATTTATAGAATATTATTGGAATGAGCGGCGACATTTCTCAATTTCACCTTGGCTGTGGCGGTGATACTTAAGCTCTCATAGGTAGAACGCTCGCAGAGCGTGGTTTCCATGCATGCCCTTGACTGTTTTGTCGACGTTTGACATGCTCATGACAGTATTGCTCCACTTTACTTCCACTTAGGAGCGGCCGTGTGTCTCTTTGTAAATCAGTCCATTGCTTGCCATGATGGCTGGCGCTCAGAAATATCAACATCTAGCCGAACCCTTTGGATAGCTTCTGATGAAAATTTTTTCTTGTATACTGCTTTTTTTTCTTGCCTTAGCATGCAGTTCCTGTGCTCGTGATGAGATGACTATGGAAGTTGTGGGAACTGCCTATAACGCTTTGCCAGGCCAGACCCAAGGCGATCCAGAGATTGGTGCGTGGGGAGACAAACTCGACGTGAATATTCCTTCCATTGCCGTGTCACGCGATTTGATCGAACTTGGATTGGTGCATAACGCAAAGGTCAGGGTTGATGGTTTTTCTGGATACTATCTGGTTCGCGACAAATTGAATAAACGATTCACCAAACAGATTGATATTTTTATGGGATTAGACCGCGACGCTGCAATAGAGTTTGGAAAAAAAACCGTTCGCATCTATTGGACTCCGGCCCCTGTAGAAAAATAAAACAATATAGTGTCGGCGTGAGATATATATCCACAATTCTTAGAAGTGCCAGGTGGGGCTTACTGTCAGGGCTATAGGCTTTCTATATTCTGCAAACAGTACTCGGCCCGCGTTAAAATACTGCTCTTTATGTCTGAATCCATTTTCTCCCACGTGCGATAGGCCATCGCAGTTCTGGGGTTGCGAGAAAATAGGTCACCGTGGCGTTGCATAAAATGCCAATACAGGCTGTTAAAAGGACAGGCTTCCTCAGTAAAACGTTCTTTGACGCTGTAATGACAGTCGCCGCAGTAATCACTCATCTTATTGATATAACTACCGCTAGCGGCATAGGGCTTGGTGGCAACTAGCCCCCCGTCAGAAAATTGACTCATGCCTCTGGTGTTAGGCATCTCTACCCATTCAATAGCATCTATATAAATGCTTAGGTACCAGCTATCAACCTGATTAGGGTTTACGCCCGCTAGCATAGCGAAATTTCCCGTCACCATGAGCCGCTGAATGTGATGTGCGTAAGCATAATTCAGCGATTGGTCTATGGCCTGCTGCATACACGCCATCTTGGTTTTTCCTGTCCAATAATACTCCGGCAGATTACGCTGAGCATCGAGCTCGTTGCGTTGAGCATACTCTGGCATATTAGCCCAGTAGACGGCTCGAATGTATTCCCGCCAACCAAGAATTTGGCGCACGAAGCCTTCAATCTGAGCCAAATCAGCACTGCAGTCTGTGCGCTCGAAATACTCGATGGCGGTCTCAATCACTTGCATGGGGTGCAATAGCTTGCTGTTCAGCGCAAAGGACAGTCGCGAGTGATAAAGGCTCCAGCGATTTTCACCCTGCCGAGTCATTGCGTCTTGAAAGCGACCGAAATTTGGCAGGCAGTGCTGACAGAAAAAATGCAGCAGCTGCATGGCCTGCTGGTGGTTGATAGGCCAGAGTAAATTATCGGTCGATTTTCCTAGAGACTTTATTTCATATTTTTCAATGCGCCGCAGAATCTCACTGACATCATTACTAAATAGCAACGGCTCCGGCACAGCGGCAAGGTCTACGGGCTTTAGCTTTTTCCTGTTATCACCATCAAAATTCCAACGATCGCCGAGGGGCTGATCCTCCACCATCAAAATATCAAAGCGTTTGCGCATCTTGCGGTAGAAGGATTCCATGCGGTTGTGTTTGCCCGCGTTGATATACTGACTGATATCGTCTTTGGGCAATAAAAAATGCTCACTGTCATAACACGTTATGCGAACCTGAGGGCCTAAGTCTAAGCTCTGCATCTGCTCCATTAAACGGAACTCATCGGGAGCTTGGTAGTCAAAATTTTTGACCTCATGATGTTCACATAAAGCGCTAATCATATGACTGAGACTTTCATACTTAACTGTGTCATCTAAACTGAAGTGCTGCACGGTATGGCAGTCTGCGCTTAGAGATTGAGCAAAATCAGCCATGGCGGCAAAGAAGCTGCAAAGCTTCTGGATGTGGTGGGTAACGTAAGTGGCCTCTTGGTGCAGCTCAGCAATGACATAGAGAATGCCATCGTCTGTGCTCTTATACCAAGAGTGCTCTCGATTCAGCTGGTCACCGAGAATAAGCCTTATACTGTGAAATTGGTTCATAGTCTATCTACTGTAAGTGAGTCTACGATTGGCCAGTCTGCCGCGTCTACCGAGTCGAGCACCGCAGAGCAATCATCTCCAGCCCATTTATGAATAAAAATATTATCGGGATCATAAAGCTGAGTCTGTTTGGCGAGATCAAATTGACGGTGGCCTCTAGGGTCAGAGCCTACTCCAGCCAAATATTGCCAGTTACCCCAATTAGATGCGACATCATAGTCGATCAGTTGCTGCTCTAAATAGGCAGCCCCGTAGCGCCAATCCAGATTGAGTTCATGAACAAAGCAACTAGCCGCCATCTGGCGCCCGCGATTTGACAGATAACCGGTGCTGTTAAGCTGATTCATGCAGGCGTTAACGATAGGGTAGGGGGTATTCCCCTGACACCATTTCTGGAAGCGCTCGGCATAAAAACTCGTGCTGGGTTTGCACTGCCTAATGCCACTAAAAGAAAATAATCGAGAGCCGTATTTAAGGGCATAGTAGTGAAAATAGTCACGCCATAAAAGCTCAAAATAGATCCAGTAAGTCGAATCATTTCTTCCTACAGTGTGTTCATAGTCTTTTAGCGCTTTCATCACTGTCCTTGCAGACAGATTACCGTTGGCCAACCAAGGACTGAACTTTGTTGAATAATCCATGCCATCTAGCCCATTCCGCGTTGTTTTATAGCTGCTGGCTAGCTCCCGGGCGAAGTACCCCTGCAAATGCTCGATTCCATTACTCTCGCCACCGCTGAAGAGAGGGCTCGGATTCTGTTTAAATGCTGGGAACAGTTGCTGCCACTGGCTGGCTGCCGTGTTCGCTGGTGGTCGTGGCAGTGACTCCGGCTCGACTAGAGGGCTGCTGATGTCAATGGGCTCTACTTTACGACGAAATTTGGAAAAACTATCAGGCAGCTCGTCTAAAGGAAAAGGCAATTGCGCAGGGCCAATTAAACTGCTGGTGCCTACTTGGTTAAAACTGATCATAGAATAGCGTTTTTTTAGTAATTTCCAGACCTTATTGACATAATAATCTGCGGTGGAAGTGCCGTAGATTGCTCCAATATCATGGCGCGTGATGAGCTGTGCAATGGTTTCTAGGGCAGGTGCGTAGATGACGTCGAGCTGTTGTCCAAGCCGGCTTAGACTGCTATCCAACGCTGTGAGGCTCTCTTGGAGAAACTGTAGCCTATGACCTGATAACGAATTTGGAGACTTCTTTCCGCGGGGAACGGGTGGCAGGCAGTAAACACAGATCAGACGGTCTACCTCCTGAGAAGCTTGCACGAGTGCAGCATTATCGACGACGCGTAAATCGGCATGAAACCAAAATAGACCAACCTGATGCATAAATACTACTTTTCTATGGATGTGGCTAGTTGAAATGTTAGTGCGGTGCTTTCTGATAATACCGTACGCTATCTAAATCTCTTTGGATCAATTT
>JAPKBI010000506.1 GCA_028823475.1 Halioglobus sp.
ATGGGTTCTGCAAGGAATGCCACGACATCGGGATTGTTTGCCGCAATCTGATGCAGGGCTTCTATATCGTTGCACGGTGCACGAATGAAACCTGTCACCAGTGGTTCAAAACCCGCCTGAATCTTGCGATTGCCAGTTGCGCTGAGCGTCGCCAGTGTCCGGCCATGAAAGGCGCCTTCGAGCACCACGATAGCGGGTTTTTTAATCCCACGATTGTGACCGTAAAGGCGCGCGAGCTTTATCGCCGCTTCATTGGCCTCGGCTCCGGAATTGCCAAAGAAGCAATTTTCCATGCCTGCCAACTGTGTCAGGACCGTGCCCAGTTGCTCCTGTGCTTCAATGCGATACAGGTTAGATGTGTGTACCAGTTTGTCAGCCTGCTCCCGAATAGCGGCGGTAACCGCTGGGTGCGCATGGCCCAGTCCGTTGACAGCAATACCCGAAATGCCGTCGAGATAGCGTCGACCCTCGGTATCGTAGACATACACGCCTTCTCCGTGACTGAATGTCACGGGCAAGCGAGCGTAAGTCTGCATCAGCGCCGACATGGCTCTGGCTCCCCCAAAAACGCAAAAAGGCAGCGGGAGCTGCCTCAAAAAGAATTACTATAGACATATGATGAAGGATTGGCAATCGACTTGAACAGACAGGCACCATTTGTGTTAATAATAGGGTAAAATCACCCACCAAACACAAACCCCCTTACGGTTACAACTAGGCAGGACAGTTGATGGATACTATCGAGACAATCAAAGAACAGCTACAGAACAACCAAATTTTGCTCTACATGAAAGGCTCCCCAAATCAGCCCCAGTGCGGATTTTCGGCCCGCACCGTGGAGGCTTTGATGGCCTGCGGAGAACGTTTCGCCTATGTGGACATCTTGGCCAACCCTGACATTCGAGCCACTCTCCCGGGCTACGGGAACTGGCCTACCTTTCCGCAGTTGTGGGTGAATGGCGAGCTGGTTGGGGGCTGCGATATCGTCACCGAGATGCATGAGAGCGGCGAGTTACAGACATTGATCACAGAACAGGTCGCGGCGCAGGGCCCCGAATAGGGTTGTTCCGCGATAGCTTTTTGCTATTGAAATGATACCTACAATTAAATAGGCGATATAAACGGGCCTGTGTATTATCCCGCGTCGAGTGTATTGCCTCATGGGGAGGTGATGTGACTCAATGGACGAGTGAGGGAGTGGAGATACATGGGCGTTTTAGTTGGTAAATTGGCACCTGATTTTGAGGTGGCGGCAGTACTGGGTACCGGGGAGATTGTAGATTCCTACAGGCGCTCCGAGGCTATGGCAGGTAAGTATGGCCTCGTTTTTTTCTACCCGTTGGACTTCACCTTTGTGTGCCCTTCAGAGCTGATCGCGTTGAATCATCGCATGGATAAATTCCGCGAGCTAGGGGTAGAGGTCGTGTCCGTATCGATTGATTCTCAGTTTACGCATAATGCTTGGCGCAATACGGCGGTCAATGATGGCGGTATTGGCGCGGTGACTTACACCATGGCCGCTGATATTAATCACGATATCTGTCGTGCTTATGATGTGGAAGCAGCTGATGGCGTGGCTTTCCGTGGGGCCTTTATCATCGATCGAGAGGGCAATGTGCGCTCACAGTTGGTGAATGATCTGCCACTGGGGAGAAACATTGATGAATTGATTCGCCTGGTGGAGGCATTACAGTTCACCGACGAACATGGTGAAGTGTGCCCGGCGGGCTGGAATAAGGGTGACAAGGGCATGAATGCCTCACCTGATGGTGTTGCAGCCTATTTGGCGGAGAATGCTCAAGCGCTGTAAGTGACTTGGTCGCACACAAAAAAGCGGGCATTGTGCCCGCTTTTTTGTGCCCCGAATTTGTAGAAATTGCAGGTAGGGTCGGATTAGTGACGTCAGCCTTATTGAGCGTCCATCCGCTGTTTCAGACGAGATCCAACCAATTCTAGGCGATCATTTCCAAAATACATGTCATCGCCATCGATAAACAGGGTCGGAGAACCGTAGCCGCCCCGTGCGATAAGTTCGTCGGTGTTCTGGCGCAGCAGGTCTTTGTAAT
>JAPKBI010000073.1 GCA_028823475.1 Halioglobus sp.
GTGGCAACCCGCAAGTTGGGCTTTTGATTTTGGCGATATAGAAGTTGTGCCAGAAACAACAGCACCAACACCAGCCCAAGCACGGTAGCTTTCTTCGCCCGGGGCGAAAAACCGGCAGTGGCCACCGAATAGGCTTTAGGGCCCGGTCGCCCTGGCGGGGCATACCCTGTACTCGCCGGTGGGCGCACGGCATTCGGCCGCAGCCCGCCGGCAGCGGCCAGCGCAGCGTCATAGGTTTTGCGCTTCGCCGCATTGCGCAGGGTGTTATAGGCCTCGTTGATGCGGGGCGCATACACGTCATCCCAGCTATCGCCCCCGACACCCTTGTCGGGATGAAAAATCCGTATCAAATACTGGTAATGCCGTTTAATCAGCTCGGGCGGGGCATCGGGCGCTACGCCTAAGATGCGGTAGTAGTCGCCGTCTGCATCCAGCATCACCTGCTTAAGAAAGAAACTAACACTGTCTGAGCATTCAACTTCTGTCGCATTCAGCGCGGCCGCGGTGGCGCTGATCTGCTGATCAGAGAGGATAGAGGTGGTGGCGGCCAACAGGTCTGTGAGGCCCGCAGGCAGCGGTGCACCGGGGTCGCGCAGCTGCGGAAACCGCGCGGGCTCGCGATAAAAAGCCAGGGCCGCGACCAACAGATCGGGAATCACTGTGTTGGAAGCACTCAGGCGCGTTGCCCATCATCGCTGTCGCCGCCGTAGGAATAGCCATAGCCATAGCCATAACTATCGCCCGATTTTTTCAGATCAAACTTGGTCAACACTGTGCCCAGTATACTGGCGCGCGAATGATGTAGACGCTTTATGCCAGCCTCGAACGCGCCCGTTCTGGTGCTGTTAGCGGCCGCAACCATAATCGTCGCTTGCACGGCATCAGCGATGATCACGGCGTCTGCCAGCCCCAGCAGTGGCGGGCTGTCGATAATCATATAGTCAAACCGCTGGGCGCCAAGTGCCACCAACTCTATCAATTTACCACCTTGCAGTAATTCCGCAGGGTTGGGCGGTACCGGCCCTGCTGTCATGATGAACAGCCCAGGGATACCCAGAGACTGCGTAACCTCTGCCGGGTCAGCGTTGCCGGTGAGGTAATTGGTCAAGCCTGTTTCGTTGGGGCAGCTAAACAATTTGTGCAGCGAGGGGTTGCGCAGATCGCCGTCAACCAGCAACACCTTGCTGCCGGTCTGGGTAAAATTGATCGCGATATTCACCGCGGTGGTGGTTTTGCCCTCATTGGGAACAACGCTGGTGAACTGCATCACCTTGGGAGCGCCGTCGGCAGTCGAGAACGTCAACGCGGTGCGCATAGAGCGATAAGCCTCCGCCAGCGCCGAGGCAGGCTCCCGATAGGCCATCAAGGCTATCTCCTCAAACGCCGCCTCTTTACCGTTTATGTTGGGGATAATACCCAGCACCGGTTTATTCAGCAGTTTTTCCAGATCGGCACCGGATTTGATGCTGTCGTCCATCACTTCAAACAGAAACGCAATCGCCGCTCCCAACATCAAGCCCAGCACCAGTGCGAGAACCGCATTGAGTTTCATATTTGGCTTAAACCGGTTGCGCGGGACTTCAGCGCGATCTATCACTGAAATATTATTGTTACTGGCGCCGGCAGCAACGCCCACCTCTTTCATGCGCTGCAGCAGGCCGTCGTAAAGCTCCCGGTTGGTATCTACACCGCGCCTGAGTGTCTTAAAGTCGATACTGTTGGCTTCCAGATCAAGGATTTCATCGCGGGTAGAGGCGATACGCTCTGCCAGCATTCCCTCTTCGCGCATCTTGGCCTGGTACTTTACCTTGATGCCGTCACGGATATGCCCGATCTCCTTGCTCAGCTCAAGATCAAGCTGTGCGATCTTTTCCTGCATCTGCTGCATTTTCGGATAACCCGGTTTGTAGATCTTCAGGTTCTCCTGATACTCGGACGTTAAATCGGAGCGCTGCTGCTTCAAATTCTGGATCACGGCACTTTCCAGCATCTCGGCCAAGCTGGCCATACTTGCGCTCAGCATCTCCTGGTACTGGGATTCTGCTGCGAAGCGTTCGGATTCAACTCTCACTTGGGCTCGGTTCATCTCCTTCAGCTTCTCGGTCAGAATGCCCAATTTGTCATTCTGGTTGATAATGCCGCGCTCCTGCGTGTAGGCGATCATGGCGCGCTCGGAATCCTCCAGGTCTGCCCGCACCTGTTTAAGCCGTTCTTCCAGAAAGCCCTTAGCATAGGCGGAGGCCTCAAAGCGGCGCTCCAGGCTCATATCCACAAACGACGCCGCAATGGCGTTCGCCACCAGAGCGGCCTCACGCGGGTCCGGGCTTTCATAGTACAGCCGCACCAGACGAGAATTACTGATGGGCGCGACCGACAGGTTTGCCAGAAACACCGACTCCAAATCTGCGGGCAATGCGTCTTCCGGGGCCTCCTGCGGGCCACTCAACAAACCCTTCACGCTGCCCACCATACCGGCAATAAAGCTCGGCCCCTCGTCACCTTGCGTTATAGCGCCCGACTCACGCAGCCCCACCTGGTCGATGACGCGCCGCGCCAGCGTGCGACTTTGCAGCAGCTCATACTGGGTTTGATAGAAATCTCTGGAGCCTGACGACTCCTCACTGGTCACGCCCTGATACTCCACCACCTTGCCGGCATCCCGCTCGATCTGCAGCACCGTGGTGGCGCGAAAAATCGGCGTCATCATCGCCGTAGCGATAATCGTAGCCACTAACACCACCCCCGCCGTAATGAAGATGGTCCAGCGCCGACGCCACAGCAGGTTCCACACTTCACGCAGGTCAATAAAATCATCGTCGACCGGAGCGGCAGCCGGCGCGGCAATAGCCTGCTCATAGCGCGCCAACTGATTTTTCAGCTCAGCGATCATCAGCTGCTGATCAGCGGGGACCGGATTGTGAGGCGGAGAATCTGAACTCATGAATAATGTAACCCGTATTAAAAAGTAGCGAAGCCGACAAAGCCGCGCAGGGTATCCGTGATGCCCTTAATAAAAGATTTGCTGCCCGATACGGGCACCACAACCTTATCGTTGCCTATAATTTCCGGGTCAATGGCCGTACCGGCTAAAACGTCTTCCAGGTTAACCACATAGCCCACCACAACGCCGAATTCATCAGACCGAAACACCACAACCTCTTCTTCGTCGGCCAGCGCGCCGGCATCACCGGCCATGGCGAGGGCTTGCAGCAAGGTGGTTTTGCCCTTCAGCGGGTAGACGCCGGGATTCGTCACATGCCCCAGCACGGTAATCTGGTGGCTGACATACTCCATGATATCAATATTCACCTGCGGGTCTTGCAGGTACCCTTCGGCATACAGCTCGGTAATCAAGTCCTCGGACTGCTCCCGGCTCAGGCCCGCCACCTTCACCAAGCCTATCAGCGGCATTTTGATATAACCGGCGGCATTAATACGCTCGGTACCGGACAATTCATCCACTTGGAAGACGTCAATTTGCAGCAGGTCTGAGGGGCCAAGAATGTAATCGCTGGTCGAAAGGGCTACTGCGCCGCTACCGTCTTCTGGCGTCAGGGGCATGGGCGCAGCCGTCATTTCCGACCCGGCCGACCAGGCCAGCGACACAGCACCCAGCAGTAGGCACACAACACTGCAACAAATTCCTATTTTCATAGTAGCGCCTGCTGAATAACACGCTGGGCATTATTGCATAGCGCGGTGGGCATCGTTAGCGCGCTATAAACATTAATAGCGCTGAAACCCGACAAAGCCGCGCAGCGTATCGGTTATTCCCTTAATGCCCGACGCCACACCTGCCACCGGCACCACAATCTTGTCACTGCCGATCACCTCGGGGTCACCCTGCTGGCCGCTCTCAATTTGCGCCAGATCCACCACATAACCCACAACCTTACCCTCTGTGTTAGCACGAAATATTATAATGCCTTCTTTGTCGGGCAGGCCGTCGAGTCCCTTAGCCATCGCCAGGGCCTGCAGCAGCGTGGTCCGGCCCCTGAGGGCGAATACGCCGGGCATCTTTACCGCCCCCATCACCGTCACCTGCTGGCTGGCGTACTCTATGATGTCGATATTGACCTGGGGGTCTTCCAGATACTCTTCGCTATACAGCCCGGTGATCAGGTTTTCTGCTTCTCCCTGCGTCAGCCCCGCAACCTTCACTGAGCCAATCAGCGGCATTTTGATATAACCACGAGAATTCACCCGCTCCACACCCGACAGCTCCTCGATCTGAAACACGTCTACTTCCAGCTGGTCGGAAGGGCCTATGCGATAATCATTGGTGGATAGGGTCACCACGCCACTGCCCTCTGCGGGCGTGGCCGGCATGGCACGTAATTCCCCCGGCTCCGCCTCCACGGCAGACGCTTGTTCTGCGCTGACCAGGGTGCCGCACCCCACTAACACCACCAGTAACAGCAGTAGGTGTTGGCGGTGGGTACCCCTGTAGCTTCTCAACCTCAACATTGCTGGATTTCCTAGTAATACGTGCTGCTTGGAACACCTAACGGTCGCCGCACCCCGCGACAACAATTAACCCCATCGATTAACACTACCCATCGATAATAAGACGATTGTAGCGCAGAACTGGGCTGTTACTATCCCAACGTGCATGCACCCAACGCATTGCCCCGTTTGAGGCATAAGAAGCCTGAGCGATGTGGGCGCATTACAGCAGGATCCAACCACATCGAGCTAACGCGTGACGCGTTCCACTGTAGGCGCAACGCTATGAGGGTTGCAGAGCGGTTTGACGACGGCGACGGCGCAAAACAAACACGCAGTGGCCGACAAAAAGGACAAAAAACGCCAGTAGGCTGAGGCTTTCGGGCGCACGTTCCAGCGCCAAACCCACAACAGCGCAGACACCGGCATAGGCCAGCAGTAGCGCCAGAGCCTGGCGGCCTCTCATCCCTTGATCCACCAGCAAATGGTGCAGATGCGTCCGGTCTGCCTTTGTCAGGCTTGCCCCGGCACGCCAACGTCCCAGCATGGTGGCTATCATGTCCATCAGCGGCACCGCGACCAGCCACAGCGCCGTTACCGGTCGAATCACCGCGTCCTCGCCCTGCGAAAAAAACACCAGTGATGCTGTGACTAAAAAGCCCAGCGTCACGCTACCGGCGTCACCGAGAAAAATCCTTGGCAATACGGCGTTATCAGGGCCTAAATTGAACAGCAGGAAGACAACGCAGGGAATCAGTATCAGCAGCGCAAAGTCGGCGCCGTCGTGGCCTGCGCTGCGCGCCAAAAAGAACAGCACGGCAAGAGGCAGAACGACGAGGCTGGTGGACAGCCCATGAATGCCATCAATCATATTGTAGGCGTTGCATAAGCCGGCTATAGCCAGCGCGGTGAGCGGGACGCTCAGCAGCAGCAGAGGAATATCGCCCCCTGCGAGCAGGTCGCCCACATTGGAGATGGTTATGCCGCCGATCATGGCCAATAAAACGCCAAAGCCGAAGTGCACAGCCAGTCGCACGACGGCATTCAGATGCTGATAGTCATCGTACACGCTAACAACTACCAGCCCGCCCGCGAGCGCCAGACTGGCAACGCTGTAGGGCTCGATGGAGAGCGCTATCGTGCCAAACAGTAGGGTGGCGAATATAGCGAGGCCGCCCGTCAGAGGAACGTCGCCTGCGTGTGTCTTGCGATCACTGGGTCGATCAACCAGATCAACTCGGCGCCCTAACCAGGCCGTCGTCCACAGCGCAATTAGTGCAAATACGGTTATCGCCATTAGCATGTCTGTTTGCGTCATCGAGCGCTGACTAACAGGGCAAAAGAAAGGGGGTGAGCGGTCATCGGGCTCCGCCCAAAAGGCGACCCAGAAAACTCGAGCGCCCCTTGCCTCCTTTGCTGTTCCTGCTGGGGGGCTGCACATGCGGCGGAGACACTAGGCCCGGCTCCAAATTGTCCAGAATGGCCCGAGGGCGATCTTGGACCAGCCGCTGTGCTTCTTCTTCACCGACCCAAAGCGCTGCCGCATCGCGTGCCTCCGACAATTCTGGCGTCCTATTTTTGAGATTGTGGCCATCCGAGGCCAACAGGTGTACCACGCCCTCTGCCAGAAAACGTTCAGAGACCGCTTTAACCCTAGGGCCAAAGCGACCCAGCAGGGAGCCGCCCGTTATTTGCAGCCATGCGCCCATAGAAGCTGCCTCGAGAAATTGATCGTAATATTCCTCCACATAAGACAGTCGCTCAGGGTGCGTGATCACCGGAACATAGCCCGATAAAATAACGTTGTGCAGTAAATCCAGCATCCCGGGCGGGGCAATATGATGCGGCGGCTCGAACAGGAAGTATCGGCTGTGATGCAATGTTGGCAGCGACCCTGAGCGTAATCCCTGCACCAGCTCGGGCGTGATCTGGATATCCGCACCGTACGTGACCTCCAGAGGAATTTTTGCGAGCTGCAGTGCTTGTCTGAAATCTACAACGGCTTCTCGGATGTCCTCTACGGTGTTTTCAAACAACCCTGGATAAATGTGGGGGGTGCAAACCGTCGTCGTAATACCATCCTCAACCGCCAGGCGAGCCATGAAGAGAGCCATGTCTAGGTCTCGGGCCCCATCATCAATTCCGGGCAACATATGGCAGTGTACGTCGATCATAATGTCAGTGCAGGGGCGTCAGTGCTGGAGGCAAACGGGCCACACCACTGAAATCCTAATCCAATTCTCCTAAAGAATAATATTTACGCACAAGCAATAGTGCGAATGGCAGGCCACAGCATAAAAGAAAAGCGGGGCTCGTAATATACGTATTTTCCTACCATTGGTTGTTTACTATTTACTGTTTTTGCCACTGCCCGTCGGTAATTGGCCAAATGACGGCGAGGCGGTCAAACCAATCTCGCTTTTCTTCGAGCATAGATCGAATCCCGTATTCTCGACACAGCACGTACAGGTTCTCGCATGACGTATCCAGAGGCAGAAGTACATTTTTTAGGTGTGCCACCCGCTTTTCTACCGTTTTCAACGTTACACCCGTTCTCTTGGCGATCTCACTCTGGGTGATGTGATCAAGATAATAGCTTAAGCATATGCATTGGGCGCGCGAGAGTGAATGCTTACCAATGACCACGCTCTCTTTTTCCCAATCAACCCTCATATGTTTCAATAGCTCGGGAAAATTATTTTGACGATAGCGGAGCCGTGAAACATCCATCACCATGCAATAGACTAGCCCCTTTTCATCAATGTCCTGCGAAGCTTCGGCCACAAGCCATTTCGCGCTGACGACTTTGCACCACCGATTATCGAGGGGGTGCCAATAGATTCCCACTGCCTCTCGAACCTCACCCTGCCAAACGAGGGAATCTGTCGAAGCAACTTCCTGCTCTAAATTTGACCACGGCAGATTAGCCGTGGTCGAGCCGAGCAGCTCGGTTTGAGTGAGACCCACCATTCGTGCAAACCGGCCGGAATTGTCTGCCTCAACGACGCGCCCGCCTCCGTCCTTGGCGATCCATCCGACATTGCTATCCCCAGCAACAGTTGCAAACACTTGATTATAGTATGAGCGATGCAATGTTATCTCTCTGCTTTTTGCCCGAACGACGCACGTCGGCCTCGATAAACGCGGCCCTGCCGTTAACTTTTATTAGATCACATAATGCCGGCGCGTTTGTCAAATGGCACACCGGCGATCTGAGGCGCCGCTGCGGTGCAGTCGATAAAGCCGTCGCCCAGGTCAATCAATGTTTTATGCTTTGTCGATGTCATTTTAAAGCTACTTGGCAACACACAATATCCGGCTACTCATCAATTGTTATCTTGTCGTATCATGGCAAAAAATTAAAGGGGGAAATGTCCCCCTGTTTTGTAAGTTTTTACAGTTTAAATTGTAAATGCTTTGTCGTGGTAACAACCGGCAGCCGGTCAAACCAGTCGATTTTTTCTGCAAATATTTTATCGAGGTCATATTTTTTGCAAACCTCGAAAAGCGTCGAGGTGTCGGGGTCAAGCCCGCACAAAATATCGCGCACTTTGCACAGTCTTTTATCGATGGATTTTTTCGACCGGTGCACTTTTACCGCTATTTGCTCATACGTGAGATTGTTTAAATAATGTGCCAAAACAACCAAATCGACGCGGTTAATCGACTTGCCAAAAACGGTTATTTTTTCTTTTTCCCAATCAACAACAATTGCCAACTCTAAAAATGCCATTCGACTTGTTAAACTCGCCACAGTAATGTCGGCGGCTAGACAAACAATGTTGTCGTCCCCCTCGCCCGGTTGGAATTTTGCCCCCAGCAGCCGTCGATACATAACGTCGCCAGGGTGCCAGTAGGTAACAACCGTTTCGCGCACCTCACCCAATTTAACGAGCACATCGGCTGCATCAATTTGTTTGCGTAAATGCCCCCAAGGTAGGCAAGCGGTGGATCTGCCGACAAAATCGTTCGGCGCAATATTCGCTATTTCTGCAAATTTAAATTCCGGGTCGCAGTCAACAATTAGATCGTCATGATTTTTAATAAACCAGCCGACGTTATCGCGGCCGACCAAATCAATAAAAGCATCGTAGTATCTTGTGAAGTGCATCTAGTCCGCGTCAATTTATTTCTGCAAAAATTATCTATGCTTGCAATACATTATTTAACCTGAGCATATCATACTGACAAGCAACACATTTTGAAGTAGGGAAATCCCTACGATTGCAGATTACAGTGAATTAAAACCCAGCACCAAGCCTAACACGCTGCGGCCTGCCGTTGAAAATCAGCTGGGCCGACCAGACAGCAGCGTCGCCCCAAGGCCGGGCGTCCTCAGGCAAT
>JAPKBI010000074.1 GCA_028823475.1 Halioglobus sp.
TTTTCCACTAGATTTCCATGGGACAACATTATGCCCTTGGGTCGCCCCGTGGTTCCGGAGGAGTAAACCAGTGCCGCTAGGTCTGCTGCATTTGTTGCTGCCGTATCAAACCGGACCGAGCACTGTTGTGCGCCCTGCATCAACGTGCCACCTCCGTCAGCATCCAACGTGCACAAATAGGGTGTGCCCACGCTCTGACACAAAGTCTGCAAGGCCTCGCTTCGGTTACTGTCGCAGACCAACATCGCAGGTGCAGCATCCTGCAAGAAAAAGTGCAGCTCCTCATCGGTATACGCTGTATTTAAAGGATGAAATACCATTCCCGCCCTCACTACCGCGAGATATAACCACAGGGCCTGAGGCGACTTTGACACCTGCGCCGAAACGCGATCGCCTCTTTTTAGGCCCATCTTTAACAGGTAATTAGCAATCTGCGCAGAGCAGTGCTCGGCATCTTCGTAGGTATAGAAAATGCCAGCATCGGTCGTCAATAACACCGTTTCAAGCGCGGGGAAATTGCTTCTGAAAGATGAATATAGGTTTAGCTGACTTTCGCTACTCATTGACCGCCCCGTCCCAGTGTTATCGACACGAAAACTCTAACCCAGTTCGCATTCCATGTACCGAAACACGAGTGAGCTTAACAACACAGCACCTGAAGCCTGCTGTGACTACCAAGCCTGTCACTGGAAAGGACATTAAATATGGAGCTGGCGAGAGGAATCGAACCCCCGACCGGCTGATTACAAATCAGCTGCTCTACCTACTGAGCTACGCCAGCCTTGTTCAACGCAGGACAGATGGACACCTGACCTGTTTGAAGGGGTGCGATTGTAGATAAAGAGCATTGTCGATGCAATCGCGGGACGGAAATAATTTGTTTTGGGCGTGTTAGCGACAAAGGCGACCGGGGAGTCTGCGTTAGCTTACGCATTAACCGGACGTGCTCGTTGTCCAGAACCTAATGACTAAATATCACACCGATTCGAAATTCCCGCTGCGGGGCGTTAAAGCCCACTGCGGTTTCATAATGCTCATTCAGCAAATTGTCCGCAGAAAGTTGCACCTGCCAGGCCGCCACTGGCTGCCAGCGCAGCACCCAGTCCAGCCGACCAAAGTCATTCAGCTCCTCTGTCACTTCTGCACCGGTATACCGCGATGCCGCCCACTGGTGGCCGGTATACACATAATCCAGCGCAACATTTAACTGCTCGGTAATGTGCCACTGGGCGACCACACTGGCAGTCCATTCAGGACGACCTGTGAGTACCGTATCCTCATTCTTGACGTCGATATCGGTATAGGTTGCCTGGCTACGCAAGCTGAATTCTGTCAGTGGCTGCCAATCGACCTGCAACTCCAATCCACGGGTCTGCACATTGCTGCGATTGACATTGCGAAAGGTTTCATCATCGAAATCTACAAGATCGCGAAAATCATTGTGGAATACGGTGGCAGCCAAGCGCAGCGCATCAGCGGTCTCCCAAGTCACACCGAGATCCCAGCTTTCACCTTGCTCAGGTTTCAGGTCTGGATTACCCACCAATGCATGGCCAAGGGCAAAAAAACTGGGCAGCTTGTAGGCCTCACCCCAGTTTGCAGCGACCGCAACACCCGAACCCACGGTATACTCCATCCCGGCCTGAAATGACGTTTCGCTATCAAAGCCCTCCGGGCTGTCATAGCGCAGGCTGCCTTGTAACAGCAGCGCATCCGTTGGACTAGCAGTGACGCCCGCAAAGAAACCAGACGTATCGCGATCCAGGTCAAAATCCGTAGGATTCAGGTCTCCAAAGTATTCGATAAAGCCCTCGCTCTGACCGTCTTCATGCCGATAATCTGCACCCACGTTGACACTGTAGCCCGGCGCCAACTGCAGCGAATTAATCCATTGCAAATGATCACGTGTAAAATCTGTGTTTGCTGAATTCGGAGGCACTTCAAAATACGGCGGAATTCCTGGCGACTGGTAACGGTCTTTGGCCTCAAAGCGATTGGCCGTCAACGCACTACGCCACACGGATGAAACCTGAGCCGCCCAGCCAAGATAGACAATCTTCTGGGTGTAGTCGCTTTTATCTTGCTCATCAAATAGAGCATATTGCGGCCCACCGCTCTGCTCAGGATAAGATTTTCTATCGCCATCGATATAGCGGTAACCGAGGTTGATGTCATGGCCCACAACAGGCTGCCACCCTAAACGTAGATTCGCGCTATTATTTTCTCGGCTGCTCCCTGACACTGGCTCACCGTCATCGCGCGCCGCTAGCTCCAATGTGTAATTTACATCACCCAGACTACCTAGCGCACTGAGACCCACCTCGGAGTAATCGTGTTCACCCAGCTCAACATACACATCCTGATTATGACCCTGCGTCGGTTTACGGGTAATAATATTGATGACACCCGCTAGTGCAGCCGAACCGTAAATAGCCGACTGAGCACCACGCACTACCTCGATTCTGTCGACCATGTTCGGATTAAGGTTTGCAAAGTCAAAACCACCTCCACGAGAGTTGGTGGGGTCATTCACTGCTATGCCATCTACAAGCACAAGCGTAAAATTCGATTCACCGCCACGAATGGACACCGCGGTCAGTCCACCAGGACCACCCTGCTCTTCCACTAAAACACCCGGTAACGTTTTTAACAGGTCGGCGACCGTAGTTTTGTTCAGCGCCTTGATCTGCTGTGAATCCAGCACGGACACTGATGAAGTGAGTGCGCGCTGGGGAGATAATGTCCCTGTAATCAGCACATCCTCCAGAATAGGATCAACAGCAGCGCTAGCACCGCCCGCTATAAGCAACATAGCAATAAATAAAGTTACTTTTCTTTGCATTATTTATTCCGCATTCCTAAGTTTTATTGTGAATCTACGATACACTTTCCGTTCGGATAGTAAGGTGTTTGCAAGGAGCTCTGGTCGACTATGGCAACTACCGTACTCAACGCAATTTTCCTAATCATTTATCTTCTGTGCGCTGGGGTACAGTACAACGATCCCGATGCCATTTTATGGATCTGTTGGTATTTAGCGGCCGCCGGCATGTGCATCGTTGAGTTTCGCCTAGAACCGCCGCGCTGGCCACACCGCGTATTGACGGCAGTTAGTGTAGCTTGGATCGGCACTCTACTGCCCAGTATTGTCGGACAGGTATCTGTTGAAGACATCTTTGCATCCATCACTATGAGAACAAACGCTGTAGAACAGGCTCGAGAAATTGGCGGGCTGCTTTTAGTCGGGCTTTGGGCAGGCGTACTCAGTTACCGCGAACGCGTTGTGTAATTCTAGCATGACACGATCTTCAACTGTCTTCACTCCTTGCGCTTAATCAGGATTTTTTCGCCCTTGCGATACATCAACATCGTGTTGACCGTACCATCCTCGTCAACGATAAATTCAAGTTTCACGTTCTCCCCGCCGGCGCCAGCCATAAAAGTAGTAGCACTTAGCGGTTCCATCAGGCCACCGCCATACATGGGCACATCAAGATGCAACCCGTCGGATTTTTCGATGACTGTAAATGTCACGAAACTGATGGAGTAGGCACCCTCAAATGACCCGTAACCGCGATCGTAGGGCACAGACTGCAGTTCCGCCACCGTCCAGGGCAGCATTCGATCGGCACTAGCCACGCGACTCTCTGCAGCAGTGGTGACGCTGACAGGGTCTGCTTTATTGCCCCAACTGCGCCGCACATACGTCATCAGTCCAGCAAGCGTTTCATCATTCAACTCGGACAGATGTCCGTGGGCCGGCATGACGCCATTCCAGATTTCCCCTTCCACTTCCACCGGACCATTCAATCCCTGCAAGATGATCCGAGCCAGCCATTCCGGTGGCCCAGTTACCCAAGCAGTACCTATCAAGGACGGAGCCAAGCCTGCGATGCCAGCTCCATCGGCAGAGTGACAAGCACCGCATTGCGAATAGAAACGCTCTCCAAGCGCCATCGCCTCTAACTGCTCGGGACTCAGTGGCATAATGCCTAGGGCGAGTTCATCACCGGGCCAAGTAAAAGCTGCCCGGCCCTTCATGCGGGATTTCCACAATGGGTCCTGCTCACTGATGGAACCGTCAGAAAATATCTCAGGCGGCGCCTCGAGAACGGCAGGAACAAAGTCCGTACTGGCCGCCACGCTCTTCATGCCCTCAAGCATCGCCATCTGTTGCCAGGCGTTGTCATTACTGCGAGATTCCGCCAGAGTCAATAATTCTAGCAGTGCGGGATTGGCACTTTCGCCCGACGTAATATCACCGCGTAGACTGCGGTATGCTCCGCTGGCAAGTGAGCTCAAGGCGCTCCTTGCGGCTTCAGACACAGTCCCCAGATACTCGGAACTTAGGTACTCACGCAGGAATAACAACTCTTCTCCTGCCACCGCACGCACGACCGCTTGTCGTATATAGGGACTTGCAAGGTTAGCCGTCAGCAAGGTTGCGAGAGCGCGCCGCACACTCGTGTCAGATGCATGATCTCCCATGGCAAAGGCCAGCTGCATTGACAACACGTCAGCAGAATCCGGCGATAGCTCCTGATACAATTTCACCAGATCAGCAGCAGACAGCAACGACCGTCCGGCACGCAGGGCCTGAATCTGCCGCTGCGTGTCATCGAAGCGCGCAATCTTAATGACCAACTTACGCCGTAATTCACCCCTGCCGTGTAACGTCCAGATAGCGTGCAGGGCCGCAACAGTATTATCGCCGGAGGCAATCGCTGTCAAAGCCACGGCATGATCGCCGCCGCGACCCAACAATAAGCGCTGGGCTGTGTCACGCACCCAGCCATTGGGGTGGCCCAGCGCGAGAATCAGCTCTGCATCGCTGGCGTTGCCAAAATCAGGGAAGTTTCGCGCCACTTTGCCACCGGCGTGTCGCACACGCCAGATACGCCCCATACCGACAGGCGCCTCCAACTCTCTTTCAAAAACTTGCTCTCGCAATTCGTCGGTCATGTAGTAATCGTGCTGCACGATGCCGCGGTACATATCAATAATATAGAGCGCCCCATCAGGCCCGTTCATTGCATCGACTGGACGAAAACGTTCGTCCGTTGAACCTAGAAAATCTCGCTTACCCCATTTTTCATCGTCATAAAGACGCTGGCTTGCTTTGAGCGCAACACCGTCCTCGCTAATCGCGAATTGAGCCACCACGTTGCCCGCGATTTCCGGCACGAATACATCAGCACGATAGTCCTTTGGGAACTGGTCACCACGATAAGACACGAGGCCACTAACCCCGGTGGCCTCGTTGAGGCGCCCATCTGCACGCAAAGTGCCAGGCAGGTAGGCACGATTGACGCCTGGGTTAACGCGCACGGAATAGACATTCGCGGGATTTGTCAGATTCACACCCAGTCCCTCAGGGTAAGTCTGCTCGCGCGGCTGCACAAGGTCTTCAGCCGCAAAAAAATCTGCCTGCAACCAGGTGGAATTGTGGTTGTATAACAAGCGGCCGAAGTCATCCTTGGTGATACCCCACTGCCCGCGAAAAAAACCCTCGCGCTCTACCAGTCCGCCGGCTTTGATGCGCAGACTACGCGATGATTTGGAATTGTATAACCAGTTATCCAGCCCCTGCATGAGGCCGTTTTCCATATGCTCTACATTTGCCGTTTCAGCGTCAGCCCCATAGCTGCCTATGCTGCGCTTGTTGTCACACAGGGCATTAGGTGTGGGTAGTTCGCAGAGCCATAGATTAGGCGGCTCACCAACCAAGATACCCTCATTCACCACTGCCACCGCGCGCGGGTTGACCAGTCCGCCAAGAAAAATCTCACTGGTGTCCATGAGCCCATCACCGTTAGTGTCCTCTAACCGTGTAACCCGACCTACCGGCAGATCGCTACCGCCGCCATAGGCATCGAGCATGTAACTCCGCATCTCGACCACGTAAAGGCGACCGTACTCATCCCAAGCCATCGCCACAGGTTCCTCCACCAGTGGCTCTGCAGCAACCAGTTCGACCTCAAAGCCCGGGGCGATACTAAAAGCCGATAGTGACTGTTGCGGCGATAATACGGGCGCCGGCTGATTGTCCAGAGTCTTATAAAATAGTGGTTCATCGCCGCTTTCTTGCAGCGAAAACCACTCAAAACCGTCAATACGGTAAGCGTCTTCCCATTCAAACTCGGACGCAGCGAATACCAGGAGAAAACAACCGGCGGCCACCATGGCTAACAAGAAAAAAACAATGCTTTTTTTCATAACGACTATCGTTCATCTCTAGGGGGCATATTCGGGCAGAGTCTAAATTGAACTAGGCGCCTGACTGAGACTAAAAACCTTCGACCTGGTGTATCTGCTTCCAAATAAGCCCGGGGAGCAGTCGACGCATGATTGCTCCAATCTTGGCGTCGCGGGTCGGATAGACGAAAAACTTACCTTTTTTGAGGCAGCTCTCAATGGCATCGATAACCACCTTGGGTGCTATAGGTGCTGCCTGCTGTTCCAACATCTTCGGCCAAGCGGTATCGCGTCCCTGCTGCAGTAATGGCGTGGCAACTGCAGGAGGACACACACAAGCAAAACGAATACCAGAGTTGAGATGCTCGTGATACAAGGTCTCCGTAAAAGCGCGTACCGCAAATTTAGTTGCCGTGTAAGCACCGGTTAACAACATTGGAATAATACCCGCCATGGAGGCAAAACTCACAAAATCACCGTGGCCTCGTTCCAGCATTCCCGGCAATACCGCTTGTGTAATGTTAACCAGGCCACCGTAGTTAATAGACATCTGTTTGTGAATAATGGCGTTGTCCTGCTCTACCAGTTTGCCAAATGGCATAATTGCTGCGCAGTTATATAAGCGATCAATGGGCCCATGCTTTTCTTCAACGTCCCGCACTGCGGCGCAGACGGCAGCAAAATCGGTCATGTCCACGGTCCAGCTGTGAATACTGTCAAATGTCCCAACTGTTTCAGCCATTCCGGCGACATTTACATCGAACAATGCCACTGTGGCCCCTTCAGCAGCAAAACGTCTCGCGGCTTCACGGCCCATGCCGCTGCCACCACCGGTAATCAATATTACTTTTCCTGAATTAGACACGTTCATATCTCCCTATTATTAAAATTTCAGCCAAATTATAGCGCGACTCAGCAGGGTGACATCGACAGCTCTGTAAATGCCTATTGCTGGTTCAATTAGACGACCCAGTTACTCGGGACGCGCTAACCCCTAAGGCGCCAGAATCGGGCGCCGAGGCAGGGCTATACCAAATCGGAGAAGACCATGCCCGTTCCTGCACAATAGGGCGGTGCTCCGCGACACAACAGCCTTCATAGCCGTCACCGATAGTCTCGGGCCGCGCACAGTTCACGCCAGCCGCGGCGCACATACGCTGGCTCCAGCGACAGGTTGGATTCTCTACCGCGCGCGAGTAATAGTAAGCGCGCTCACTTGGATCAAAATCCTTATCGACCCACACCGTGCACAGGTCAGAAAAACCTATGCCGCTAGTGGCGCAGGACTGCAGATCGACAGCAGCACCGTTGTCGGCATTACCGGCTACATCCACGACGCGCTCGTGGCGCTGACCACTCGCATCTACCCAGCCCTTGATCACCTGCAAGCGCTGCAAAGGTGTGCCCGGAGTAGTCGGCGTTCCGGCATCCTGACTGGCCGTGACAAGGAAGGTCGGTCGCGCCTGCGCGCCTTGTTGATTAGTCAGTATTGAGCCCATGGGTACACCGCCGGCATAGGCGCGCTCAATACTATTTGAGGCCTCGCACAGGTTCGCCGGAAAATCCCAGCCGGCGAAGAATCGGCTAATAATACGCGGGCCGCTGGTGCCATATGCTTCGCGTCGACGCATTGCATCAAACAGCGCATCGCGACTGTTTTCATGCGCCCATAAAACAGCGAGCCCACCTGGGTTGTAGATCAATTCATCGGGCAAGCCAAGTGGAATTTCTTTTTCTGCAGAAACACCGGCACCACCGTGCCCCAGAAACAGATCTTCGCGCGCTGCACCGGGGGTACCCAGATGTGTATCTGTGCTGGCAATCACGCCAAATTGATAGGGATTTACACCCAGTTCGTTTTCAATCACCAAGCCATCTACCAGCACTTTGCGCACAAAACCGGTGTCCGGCGTGGGTGCATCGTTGAAACCGGCAATATTGTCCTTGGGTAACTGCTCGAACGCGCACAGTTCATCCTCTGTGACACCCACTTCGAAGTAACATTCAGACGCGCCCTTGTGCTGCATGATCTCAACCAGCGGTTCAAAGCGCGCACGCGAGGTCGCATACTCCACGTTCATAGGGGCGCCGTCATCCGTAAGGCCGGTAAACATCGAGCCAGCACTGTAGTTAGAGTTGTGAGGGATCACGAGAGAATCACAGCCGTTATCTAAGCCGTTACAATTATCCTGCAGAGAATTCCACAACAAATGTGCCGCAGGCTCATCGATAAAACTGGCGGGGAGGCGAGGGACCTCGGCGTTGCGAAAGACAACATTCCGATGCAGGTTGCCACCGTTAGACGAATCCATGCCAGTCCATTCGTACCCGACAAACGTGGTGAACTCGCACTCCGCGCTGCGATCGTAAAAGTCCTCGGCTGCCTCTTGCGTTTCCTGCCAAGGTTGCAATGCCGCACGCAAGCACAATGCATCGTCATCGCCGCACTGGCCCAGATGCGATTGCTCAATAGTTGCCATATAATTAAACAGATAGAACGCCCCACGCGACCAGTGCCGATAGACGAGGCACTGCCAGGAGTTGTAGCCTACAAACTCCGGCGTGTTACACATATAAACCTCACCAATCAATTC
>JAPKBI010000507.1 GCA_028823475.1 Halioglobus sp.
GGCAGTTCGGGATCACTGCAGCTGGGAGGCCGTTGTTCCGGTGCCAGACTGAGGCAGTCGTAATGGCTCCAACGGCAACTGGGATTTTCCAACACTCTGGCGTAATAAACGGCGGCGACCTCTGGGTCAAAGTTTGGGTCTTGCCAGCTGGCACATAACTGAGAAAAACCTCGCCCGGAGACTTCACAGGTTTGCGGGTCCACGCTTGCTTCGCTGTCTTTTGTACCTGCGATATCAAAAATTGCCTGATGGGTTCGACCGTCGTCGTCAATCCAGCCTTTGATGATCTGGATGCGCTGCAACAGGTTGCCGCCGTCGTGCGGGTCGCGATTGGCGCTGGCAATGAATACCGGGCTGAGCGTTGCTCCTGCTGGAGCCGGCGGGATGTCTGCTCCCATGGGGACACCTTCGCGGTATGCTTCAGCTAGATAGGTGTCGCTCTGACAGAGGTCGACATCGATATTCCATCCGGCAAAAAAGCGCGGGGTAATGCGTGGCCCGCTGGTGCCAAACGTTTCCTTGCGCTGCATCGCAGTGAACAGCGCATTGCGGCTGTTTTCGACGGCATAGATGCCAGCAATACCGCCCGGGTTGTAACGCACGGGAGAGCCCTTTGCGATGTCGCCAGGCACCTCGACCTGACCGAGGAGTCGATTCTGTATCTCCCGATCATTGCCGTGCGAGCCTTGGTAGTTTTTTTCCTTAACGCCAGCGGGCGCGCCGATATGTGTATCTGTGGCCGCGATAATGCCAAATTTGAACGGATTGACTCCCAACGCCTGTTCCTCTGAGAGTCCGGCAGTCAGTGCATAGCGCACAAAACTGTAGCGCGAGACGCAGCCTTTGAGCATCATGCCCCCACTGCTAAACTCCTCGCCGCAATCGGGAATGACTTCACTGGGGGGACGTAGTTTTTCGAAGTCACACAGCTCATCGGCAGCGCCGATAACGCTGGCAATGCCGTTGCGACATTCTGAATCACCCTTTACCTGCATCATTTCTGCCAACGGTTCCAGTCGCGCTCGCAAAGCCGCCAGTCGTTGTTGTTCTTGTAAGGATAGGTCCTGGTTGGTGTAAGGGAACCACATGCGCCCGCTGCTCCAGTTACTATTGTGCGGGATCGCCAGAACGTCGCAGCTGTCGTTACCCTCGATACAGGTGTCGTCGAGCCAGTCCCAGAGCTGTTCCGGGGTGGGAGCATCCTTGGCGCTCAGTGGTGCCTGAGGCACTGTGCTCGACTTGAAGATAACGTTGCGATGCAGGTTGCTGGCCTGATCAGCGAGTGTGTATTCATAAGCGTGGAACGTGGTGAATTCGCACTCTTCGCTGTGGTCATGCCACGCTTCGGTGCTGCGCTGGTTTTCGCGCCAGACTTCCACGGCGGTGTCGCGACACAATGAACCGTCATCACCGCAAACTCTGGTGGAGCGGTCCTGTCCAAAGATGGCAAAGCTAGCCAGGCGCATGAGGGATTGCATTTTTTCTTCCACTGGAAGGCGCAGATCACCCCGATAGAGTCGGCAGACTAAACTGCTATAGGCCGGGTGGTCAGCGGTGTAGCACAACCGTGTTTCCCCGAGCGCCTCTGCATGGTCGGTGACCGCTGCAAAATCCAGTGGTGTCCCGATGTCTAGCATCGGTGGCTGGTAGTCTGGGGAATCGCCGAGTAGTCGCAGAGGCATAGGCGTGCCGCGAGCGAAGCTATAGGCCTCATCGACCGTGGTGGTGACCCCAAACGAAGTGGCATCGTACGATGCGGCCGTATGGACGTGGAGGTCGCCGAAAAAGGCTCTTTTTTCAGGGTAATAGTGCAGGCAGGGCTGTTGTATCTGGGGCTCGTCATCAAGGGTTTGCACCGACACTTGAGCCCAAGTAGATAGAGCATCGGAATCCTGCTGCACTCGCTCGAACTCAAAGCGCAGCCACAGCAGAGAGGCCCCAATGAGCAGGGCCAGTATCAGTATAGTGGTAAGAGCGTATTTTATTGGTTTGTTCACACAAGTCACATTCGAGTAATGGGTTTATGAGGCCTATCCTACCTCAACGTATTACG
>JAPKBI010000002.1 GCA_028823475.1 Halioglobus sp.
CGGCGGAGCTTGGCGTGATGGCCGGCGCTGACCGTATAGAAGGCACGCTGATGGGGAACGGTGAGCGTACCGGCAACATGGACATCATTACCATGGCGCTGAATTTGTACAGCCAGGGCGTTGACCCGCAGCTGCAGCTGGGCCATATGGACGAAATTATCCAGACCACCAAGGAGTGCACGCAGCTGCCGGTGCACCCGCGTCATCCGTATGCGGGTGAGCTGGTGTTTACGGCATTCTCTGGCAGTCATCAAGACGCGATTAAGAAGTGTCTGGCTAAGCGTAACGACGACGCACCGTGGGAGGTGGCATATCTGCCAATTGACCCTCAGGACATTGGCCGCTCTTATCAGGAAGTTATTCGCATCAACAGCCAGTCGGGCAAGGGCGGTATCGCCTTTGTGCTGCAGCGCGATCATGGCCTGGAGTTGCCGCGCTGGCTGCAGATCGATTTCAGTGGCGCAGTGCAGGCCTATGCCGAGGAGCACGAGACAGAGGTCGGATCGTCTGAGGTGTACCGTATTTTTCAGGATCGGTATCTTGCCGCCAAGGGGCGCTGGAATCTCGGCAACTATCAGGTGAGCCGCGAGGACGGGGTAGACAAGTTAGAGGCGCAGCTGCAGGAAGGGTCCACTGTGCATACGTTGTCCGGAACGGGCAACGGCGTCGTGGCCTCGTTTGTGGAGGCGATGCAGGGCTTTACCGGCAAACACATTGTGCTGGTGGAGTATAACGAGCACGCGCTGAGCCAGAGTGCCGAGGCCGAGGCGATTTGCTACATACAGCTCAACATTGATGGGGATCGATACTGTGGGGTGGGGCGTAGCTCGGATATCGTGCAGGCCTCACTCGATGGCATACTCGGTGCCATCAATAAGGCCAACGCGGAAGAACAGCATGTCGCAGCGTGATGCGCCTGTCCATTCAGCAGGGCTTTGCTGCGAGCGTGGTTGCACACATGGCCCGTTGGTCTTACCCTTTGCCTTCGGCTAGGGTGAATCAAGCGGGACGATAGGGATGATTGACGTGCTATTTCGGGGGGCTCGGGTGTGGGTTGTGATCGCGCTGTTTGTGGTCAGCGCCTGTTCCAGCACCACCTATGTTTACAACCGTCTAGACTTTCTGCTGCCCTGGTATATGGACGATTATGTCGATCTCGATGCGGAGCAGGAAGTGTACCTCGATGAGCTATTGGTGCCCTTTTTGGCCTGGCACCGCGCGCATGAACTGCCGGTGTATCTAACAGCCTTGAACCGCATCGAAGGTAGCCTAAATGAACCGCTAACGCCCGGGGGTGTCGGGGCTATTGTTACTGATTTTGAGTCGGCCTGGCTGCGGTTGCAGGGTGAGGGGTTGACGCAGCTGTTGGATCTGGGCGCGCGCCTGTCCGATGAGCAGATAGCGGCATTTTTAGAGGCGCTGTGGGAGCAACAGCGCGAGTTCGAAGAGGAGTATCTCGAGCGCGATGAAGAGGAGTTTTTCGAGGACAATTATGACAACACGCTTGACACGTTTCAGGATTATCTGGGCAAACTGTCCGACGACCAGAAGCAATGGGTGCGCGAAAGCAGCCGTCAATTGCTGCGCTCCGATCAAGTATGGTTGCAGGAGCGGGCACTGTGGCTGACGGAGCTGGGTATTTTGTTAGAGCGCGAGCCGGGATGGCAGGAGCGCGTTAGGGTGGCCGTTAGCGCGAAAAATAAAAACATCACGCCTGAATATCAGCGTGTTTATGAGCACAATATGGACGCGATTTATCAGCTGATTGCGCAGGTATTGAACGCCCGCAGTGAGCGGCAGAGCCGGCATGTGCGCGGCAAGCTTGCCGACGTTCGTGAAGACCTAGAAACGTTAATCGCGCAGGGCAAAACGGATACCGCTGCGCGATCAGATGAACCCAGTAACAATAGACCGTAAGGCCCACTCGTCGAGCACTCAGAGGTTTTTGACAAACACCTTTGAGTTACGTTGCAGGTTGTACAGCGATTGTTTTGCGCCCGGCAGGGCATCCTGACCGGCTTCGACAAAACCCTGTTCGACAAACCAGTGAGCTGTCTGGGTGGTCAGCACAAACACTCGATCTAAACCCTGACCGCGGGCTTCCTGCTCCAGTGTTTTTAACAATCGCTGTCCGCGCTTGCCTCCCCGATAATCTGGGTGCGAGACGATGCAGGCAATTTCTCCGCAGCGGTCGTCGCGAAACGGATAGAGCGCTGCACAGGCAATAATGCGGCCATCGCGCACCAGCAGGCGGAACTGACTGATTTCGGTTTCCAGTAATTCCCGCGAGCGTTTTACCAGAGCACCCTGCTGCTCCAGAGGCTCGATCAGCTCCAGTATACCGCCGACATCGTCGATGTTGGCTTCGCAGGACAACTCGTACTCGTCATTGGCCACCAGCGTGCCGCAGCCGTCGTGTGTGAAGAGTTCTTGTAACAGGGCGCAGTCGTCTTCGTGGCTAATAATGTGACAGCGTTCCACTTTTGCAAGACAGGCCCGTTTAGCGCTGCGTAGCAAGGAGGCCTGCTGTGGGTCGGCGATGGAGAGCGTGTCTATGTCGCCCACTGCACACTGACGGATTAATTTTCCGTCATCGCTGAGGACACCGGCCGGGCGGCCAAACAGCACCAGTTTGTCGGCGCCGATTGCGGCGGCGCATTGCACCGCAATGTCTTCCAGCGCCAGATTGAAAATCTCGCCAGTGGGGGAATAGCCCAAGGGTGATAGCAGCACGATGGAGCCGTCCGCCAGCTGCTGGTTTATTCCGCTGGCATCCACGCGGCGCACTCTGCCGGTGTGATGAAAGTCGATGCCATTGACAACACCGATGGGTCGGGCCGTGACAAAATTACCCGAGCACACGCGCATGCGCGACCCCTGCATGGGTGAGTTGGGCAAACCCATGGACAGCAGTGCCTCGATTTGTGCACGCAATGAGCCAGCGGCATCCTTGACGTGCTCCATTGCCGCATTGTCTGTGATGCGCAGGCCTTCATGGAACACACTTTCTAGCCCCGCGCGCGCCAGACGCTCGTCAACTTGCAGGCGCGAGCCGTGGATAAGCACCAGGCGCACACCGAGGCTGTTCAGTAGTGCAATATCGTGAATGATGTTGGGAAAATTTTCATGCTGCGCAACCGCGCCCCCCAACATCAGCACGAAGGTCTTGCCTCGGTGTGCGTTGATGTAGGGTGCAGTGTTTCTCAACCAGCGGATATGCTCTTGCGCCGATGTTGTCACGTCATCATCCAAGCCATTGATAAATCGAAAGTTATTAAGGGTACCGAAAGCGACACTGATTACCTAATGGCAATATTGCACAGTGTTCAGAGGCAGTAGTGGCGGATGCACTGCTGCAGTAGCGTGATACAGGGCTGAATCTGATCCAGCTCAAGGTATTCATCGGGCTGGTGCGCGCGATCGATGGAGCCCGGCCCCATCACAATGGTTTCCATCCCCAACTGCTGCAAAAAGGGCGCCTCGGTGGCGAATGCGACCGCCTCAGCACTGTGGCCGGTCAGCGTTTCAGCAAGCTGCACCAGTTCGCTGTCTGCGGCCTGCTCAAAAGGTTCGATAGGGGTAATCAGCGAACGCAGATCGATCTCTAAATGGTGTTGCTGCGCCAGAATATGCATACGCTGCTCGATTTCAGCGCGCACGGTAGCGTTGTCTTCCCCGGGCGTCATGCGGAGATCAAAATGCAGTTCGGTCTTGCCGCAAATACGGTTGGGGCTGTCGCCACCGTGGATGCACCCTAGATTGAGGGTGGGCACCGCAATGTTAAAAAATTCATGGTGGTAGCGCACGCCGAGCTCTTTGCGGTAGGCAATCAAGTCCCCCATCACCGCATGCATGCCCTCCAGTGCGCTGTTGCCCAGCCCCGGATCAGAGGAGTGGCCGGCTTGTCCGGTGACACGCACGGCTTCCATCATAATGCCTTTATGCATCCGCACCGGGACCAGCGATGTGGGCTCCCCGATGATCGCCGCACGCGCTTTGGGACGTCCTGCCGCGGCCAACTGACGTGCACCGTTCATTGAGCTTTCTTCGTCGGCCGTTGCCAGCAGAATCAACGGTTGTTTGAGCGAGCCTGCATCAAAAGCGCTGGCGGCCGCGATGGCGAGGGGGAAGAAGCCTTTCATGTCGGTACTGCCCAGACCGTAAAGCCGGTTGTCGCGTTCGGACAGCTGTAATGGATTGCTCTGCCAGCGGCCTTCGTCGAAAGGCACGGTGTCTGTGTGTCCGGCGAGCACTAGGCCGCCCGGTCCTTTGCCCAGAGTGGCGATCAAGTTTGCCTTGTCACCGTTGGCCGTTACCGCCTGTATCTCAACCGCAAACCCCAAGTCGCTCAACCAGCTGGCTAGGAGGTCAATTACCGCACGATTGCCCTGATCCCAGCGTGGATCTGTGGAGCTGACGGACGGGGTCTCTATCAGTTGTCGCAGCTGGCTATAGACCTGTTTGTGGGACGTGGACATTGAGGTGCGACCTCTCGGTTCTGTGGCAGCGGGTGCGCTCTGAGGCCAGTCTAGACAATCGAACGCCTGCCGCCAAGTGGGTGCCTACCTTAGGCACCAAAGATCCACTTGAATAAAAAGAAGAAGAGGATGGCAAGGCCAGCGCCCGCGGGCAGGGTGACTAACCAGGAGACAAATATAGTGCCGATCACGCGCAAATTAAGCGCACCAATGCCGCGTGCAAAACCCACACCCAGCACGGCGCCGACAAGCGTGTGTGTGGTCGAAATGGGAAGACCTGTACCCGATGCGATCACCACCGTGGCAGAAGCGCCCAGCTCAGCAGCAAAACCCCTGCTGGGAGTCAGCTCGGTGATTTTGCTCCCCACGGTGAGAATGACGCGCCAACCGTAAGTGGCCAAACCCAAGACAATACCCAATGCCCCCACCATCAATATCCACCAGGGCACCGCTGATTTGGCCACAATTTCTCCGCCGGACTGCACGGTACTGGCAATCGCGGCTAAGGGGCCTACTGCATTGGCGACATCGTTAGAGCCGTGTGCAAAGGCCATGGCACAGGCGGTGAAAACCATCAGCACGCCAAAAACCCGCTCTACCGAGGCAAAACGATTCATGTCATCCGGTATGTCCTTGATCCCCCGCATGAGGATCATGCCAAGGGCAGCCACTAGCAGGCCCACGCCAAACGAAATGGGGATGGCGTTTGCGAAATCGCTCCCCAGACCCAGGTCGAGATCCAGGTCCACATGTTTGAGGCCTTTGAGAAGTGTGACCATCGATATCATGAAGCCGACCATCCACATATAAATGGGAATGTATTTTTTTGCTCGCTGAAACGGGTCTTCTGAATCGAGAATAATCGATTTGACGCTGATAAATAGGCCGAAGGAAATGGTACCTGCCAGCACGGGAGAGACCACCCAACTGGCGACAATGGTGCCCACCTTGCCCCAATGCACCGCATCAACAGAGATCCCTACGGCCGCGAAACCCACGATTGCGCCCACAATCGAGTGGGTCGTGGAGACAGGCCAGCCATTGACACTGGCAATCATAAGCCAGGTCCCTGCCGCAAGCAGCGCGGACAGCATGCCGTATATCATCAGCTGCGGCTCGGCGCTCATGACATCGGGGTCAATAATGCCTTTGCGAATGGTGGCGGTGACCTCACCACCCGCCAGATAGGCGCCGAGAAACTCAAAGATCATCGCGACAAAAATCGCCTGCTTAAGCGTTAGTGCTTTGGCGCCGACCGATGTCCCCATGGCATTGGCAACATCGTTAGCACCGATTCCCCAGGCCATGAAGAAGCCAAATAAGCAGGCCAAAATCAGAAATAGACTGCCATACTCCGCAATGATTTCCATGGTGACTCCTTACTTCGCCATCAAAATTTGTAGTCTGTCGCCCACGGTCTCTGCATCATCTGCAACCGTGCACATTAGGGTAATGATCTGGTACAGGAACATCACCTCGACCGGAGGGAGGTCGCTCTCCAGTTTAAAAAGTTTTTTGCGCAGCTTAATAGCCATTTTGTCGGTGGTGCCCTCGAGCTTATCGAGCGTCTTGAGCATGGCTTCTACCCGGCGCACTTCTTCGCGGCCTGTAAACCCGACTTCTAGCAGCTCATCCAGGCCCTGCACAGCACTGAGCGCCTGATGGGACGTCGCAGCGCAGGCTATAGCTAGCTCTATCGCCCCATCCTGCAGCTTCTCGGGGAAACGGATACTGCGGCCTATGATCAGTCCCGCAATATCTTTGGCGGTATTAGCAACGTGATCTTGAACCCCCACTAGTGTGAGCAAATCACTTCGTGGCACCGGGAGGAAAAGGCTATTAGGCAGGTTTCGACGCACGGAGTGTTTGAGTTTGTCGGCGGCGGCTTCGGCCGCCACAATCTCTTTATGAACCTGACTGGCTTTTTCCCAGTCGTCTGCAGCTGTGGCTCGCAGTAAATCCGGAACCAGCTGTGCGGCCTGATCGGCCAACACCATGTGGTCCTGTATGGGTCCGATGGGAGAGCGCCCAAAAAGAGTGCCTAGGGGGCTGAGAATTGCCATGTGTTTAGTCCTTTGTAAGCTCGGCCGCTAGTGTAATGGTTAACTTTGTGGCTGTCACAGGAAACAGTCTCATCGTGAGGTCTGCGGGCATATGGGGGTGATTGGGCGAAGGCGCGAAAGCGTGAGATTACGGGACATTGTGTTAGCATGCTTTGATATGCAAATCCGCGCCTTAAATTCGGCCTGTAGTGAATATGACCAACACGTTTAGCGAGCAATTGTTAGAGCGCCGCCTGAGCCTGTCTGATCTAGTGCAAGACTTGAAGGCAGACGGACACCTAACGGATGAAGATCTTATCCGAATCGGTCTTTCCAGCAAAGTAAAAGTACACCCGTTGGTTTTTTTGGCAGATCAAAACCTGCCCGATGCGGCGACCCCTGGCGCCTATCTGACAATGGACCGATTGTTGGCGTGGCTGGGCAGTAAGGTGGGTCAGGCGGTTTATCGCATAGACCCGTTGAAAATAAACGTGACAGCAGTGTCCGATGTTATGTCCAAGGCATTTGCCGAGCGGCATCATATTCTCGCGCTTGAGGTCAATGACGGCGATGTTGTCATTGCCAGCGCCGAACCCTTCATGCGCTCTTGGGAGAGTAATCTGGAGCATGTGTTGCGCAAGCCTATACGCCGTGTGTTAGCAGATCCACAGGAGATACTCCGGCACACCGCCGACTTTTACAACATGGCTGTTTCCGTGCGCGGTGCACGCAGCAATGATCGACCTGCCGGCCCCGCGGGTCTGGGTAATCTGGAGCAGATGCTTGAGATTGGCTCTAACAATGAACCTGATGCCAACGATCAGCACATTGTGAAAATTGTAGACTGGCTGCTGCAGTATGCCTTTGAGCAGCGAGCCAGTGATATTCATATAGAACCGCGTCGTGATGTGGGCAATGTCCGCTTTCGTATTGATGGTGTACTGCACTCCGTGTACGAGCTGCCAGCGCAGGTTTGCGCTGCGGTCAGTAGTCGCGTCAAAATCCTTGGTCGGATGGATGTGGCAGAAAAACGCCGCCCTCAGGACGGCCGGCTAAAAACGCGCACACCCAATGGCAGCGAGGTTGAGTTGCGCCTGTCCACTTTGCCGACGGCGTTCGGTGAAAAACTGGTCATGCGCATTTTCGACCCGGATCTTATGCAGCGCAGTTTTGAGCAGTTGGGTCTAGCCGATGCTGACTTGCAACACTGGCAGGACATGACCTCTTGTGGCCACGGTATTGTGCTGGTGACCGGGCCCACGGGATCGGGGAAAACCACGACGTTGTATTCGACGCTGCGCCAGTTGGCAAAACCGGAAGTCAATGTGTGTACTATCGAGGACCCGATAGAGATGGTGGAGGGCGCCTTCAACCAGATGCAAGTGAACCACAGCATCAACCTGGACTTTTCGACCGGCGTGCGTGCCCTTATGCGGCAGGATCCTGACATCATCATGGTGGGGGAAATACGCGATCTGGAAACCGCCAATATGGCGATACAAGCCGCGTTAACGGGGCACCTGGTGCTGTCCACGTTACACACCAATGATTCACCTAGCTCTATTTCGCGCCTGCTGGAGCTGGGCGCGCCAGCCTACCTGATTCGAGCCACTGTGCGCGGCATCATGTCGCAACGGCTGGTGCGGATTTTGTGTCCGCACTGTAAGGCTTTTGGCGAATTGGATCTCGATGCATGGCAGCAGTTGACCCAGCCTTGGGATGTGACGCCTCCAGCACAGATTGCGCGTCCGGTGGGTTGTCACAAGTGCCGTGAAACCGGTTATCAGGGGCGTCAGGGAATTTATGAAGTGCTGGTGAATAGTCGGACGGTGCAGGAGCAGATAATGCCGCAGCTCGACACCCAAAAAATTCGTGCAATTGCGATGGCTGAAGGTATGCAAACCCTGCGCCTCAGTGGCGCCGCTCGTGTGGCGCGGGGTGAGACCACCATCGAGGAAGTGATGCGAGTCGCACCGCAGATGGACACTTGAGTCTCGGTCGTTGGAACGTTAAGCAGATATGAATTTACTGACCACAGCGCTGCCGGAATTACTCGCCGAGGAGGCCCGCCGTGCTTGGCAGAATATTCTGGAATCTGCAGGGGAAACACTCGCCGACAGACTAACCGAGGAGTTGGCTGAGGGTCCTGAAGCACTGCAGCTACCGCGTGTTTTGGCCTGCAGTCCCTTCGTCGCTGATCTGTTGCGACGCAAACCACAACTGTTATTGGATCTGGTCGTCAGTGGCCAGTTGCAGCAATCCCTGCCCGGCGCCGAATTCCGCGATGAGTTGCACCGCATGTTGTGTCGTGATGGCGCTGAGCTGTCGCCGCTTCTAAGACAATACCGTGCGTGGCATATGCTGCGAATTGTATGGCGAGACTTCAGTCGTCTGGCCGATACCTTGGAGACGGTGCGAGATACGTCACTGCTGGCCGAGGCGGCTATCGCAGAGGCCTTGGCTATTACTCAGGCCGAGCTGGAGAGCCGGTACGGTGTGCCTATAGGGCGAGACAGTGGTGAGGCGCAGCAGCTGATTGTGCTGGCCATGGGCAAGCTCGGGGCACAGGAGCTTAATGTCTCCTCCGATATTGATTTGATATTTATTTATCCGGAGGCCGGTCAGACCGACAGCAAAGAACACCCTATCAGCAATGAGGAATTCTTTACCAAGGTAGGGCGTGCTGTGATCGCTGCCCTCGATGAGGTTACGGCTGAGGGTTTTGTGTTTCGGGTGGATATGCGTCTGCGTCCTTACGGTGAAAGCGGCGCGCTAGTGCACAATTTCACCGCGCTTGAGGGCTATTATCAGGACCAGGGACGGGATTGGGAGCGCTATGCCATGATCAAGGCGCGGCCCGTGACAGGCAGCCCGCAGCAGGCCGCGGAGTTGACGGCGCTGCTGCGCCCATTCATCTATCGGCGCTATGTGGACTTCGGCGCGATAGAAAGTTTGCGTGGCATGAAGCGGATGATCAACACCGAAGTCCGTCGCAGAGGCTTGCAGGACGATGTAAAACTGGGGCACGGCGGTATTCGCGAGGTCGAGTTTATCGCCCAGTGTTTCCAATTGATTCGCGGTGGGCGCGATCTTGGTCTACAGCAGCGCGAATTGCTACTGGTGTTGGATGAATGTGTCACCTTGCGTTGCCTGCCGCAGTCGGTCGTCACTGAACTGCGCACCTCCTACCTTTTTTTGCGCGACAGTGAACATGCCATTCAGGGTTATCAGGATAAGCAGAGTCAGGATTTGCCGAAGGCGGAATTGCCTCAGGCTGCGATGGCAGAAGTGATGGGGTACGCTTCATGGGAAGACTACAAGGCGGCGCTGGAGACACACCGTCAGGCGGTTGCCGGACACTTTAGAGAGCTGATCGCAGACCCTGAGGAGAACGCCGAAGTGGCAGAGGAAGCGTTGTCGCTGTGGGGCAAAGACCTGAGTGAGCAGGCGCTGTCTGATTTGGGATACCGACGCGAGTCAGAGGCCTACGAGGCATTACAGGCATTGCAGCAGAGCCCCCGCATGGCAACACTGCAAATTCAGGGTCGAGATCGTCTGCAGCAGTTTATGCCCCAGTTGCTGCGCGCGTGCGCTGAGATGGTGGATCCAGATCTAGCGCTGCAAAGGATTTTGCCGTTGGTCACCGCGGTCGTGCGTCGCAGTGCCTATCTTGTCATGCTGCTCGAAAATCCGCCCGCCCTTGTTGATCTGGTGACACTGTGCGGCGCCAGTCCTTGGATCGCCGACCAAATAGCACGAACCCCGGCGTTGCTTGATGAGCTCCTGGATAGGGCTAGCCTTTACTCCGCGCCGGACAAAGACCTGTTGCGCGATGAACTGCGTCAGCAGGTCACGCGTCTGGGGGCGGACGATTTGGAGGCGCAGATGGATGCCCTGCGCTATTTCAAGGCGTCGCATGTGCTGCGGGTTGCCGCTAGTGAGCTGGTAGGGCGCTTGCCATTGATGCAGGTCAGCGACAAGTTGACCTGGATTGCGGAGGTCATATTGGAGGAGGTGTTAGCGGTCGCCTGGGCTGGTCTGACGAAAAAGTATGGGCTGCCCTGTCGCGATCATGCGGGTTTGGGCTTCGCCGTATTTGGCTATGGCAAACTAGGCGGTGTTGAATTGGGTTATGGCTCAGACCTAGACTTGGTGTTTATTTACGATGCCGCCAAAGGCGGAGCAACAGATGGCGAGAACAGTATCGACAATGCTGTGTTCTATACGCGTCTGGGTCAGCGCATAATCCAAATCATCGAGACGCAGATGGCCATGGGTCAGCTGTATGAGGTGGATATGCGGCTGCGACCTTCCGGCGATTCGGGCATGTTGGTCAATACAATACAGAGCTTCAGTCGTTACCAGCAGGACGCTGCCTGGACCTGGGAGCATCAGGCGTTGGTGCGAGCGCGCTTTGTCGCGGGCGACCCAGACGTCGCGTCGGCGGTTAATGCGTTGCGCCGGGAAATTTTGTCCCTGCCCCGCGACGATGCTTCTCTGGCGCGGGAGGTGCACGCGATGCGCGAAACAATGCGTAAGCACTTACTATCAGATGAACGCTTGGAAGATGGGGAATTTCACCTAAAACAGGGTGTAGGAGGTATCGTTGATATTGAATTTATGGTGCAATACGCTGTCTTGACTTGGTCTCATCGCGTGCCTGAACTGGCACGCTGGTCTGACAACGTGCGCATTCTGGAGGCCCTGGGGCAAGAAGGTTTGTTTGAGCAGCAAGAGTGTGAAGCGCTGACGCAGGCCTATTTAATCTATCGCTCCGCTGCCCATCAACTTTCCCTACAACAGCAACCGGGGGCTGCCCCGGCGGGGAGCTTTGTGCAAGAGCGGGCTGCAGTTAGAGCCAAGTGGCAGCAACTATTTGCGCCATACATAGATGAAACAACGTATCAATAAACAGGAGTAATGTGATGAGTTTGGCCGATCGTGATGGTCTTATCTGGATGGATGGAGAGATGGTTCCTTGGCGCGAGGCCAAGGTACATGTGCTGACACATACGTTTCACTACGGTCTGGGTGTGTTTGAAGGGGTGCGGGCTTACAAGACAAAGGATCAGGGCACGTGCATATTTCGTTTGCAGGAACATACTGATCGGTTGTTTAACTCGGCCCATATCCTGCGCATGGCTATGCCTTTTGAGAAGGAGACTTTGATTCAGGCGCAAAAAGACGTGGTGCGATTGAACGACCTTGAAGAGGGCTACCTGCGTCCCATGTGTTTTTATGGCGCCGAGGGCATGGGTCTGCGCGCAGACAAGTTAGAGACACACGTGATGATTGCGGCTTGGGAGTGGCCTTCTTATATGGACCCCGAGGCTCGAGATCGCGGCATTAAGGTGCGCACTTCGTCCTTCACGCGCCACCACGTCAACATCTCAATGTGTAAAGCCAAGGCCAACGGTAATTACATCAACTCTATGCTGGCGTTGCGCGAGGCCCTTGATAGCGGCGCAGAAGAGGCGTTGTTGCTGGATAACGAAGGCTATGTTGCCGAGGGCAGTGGGGAAAACTTCTTCCTTGTGCGTGGCGATAAAATCTATACACCAGAGCTGACCTCGTGTCTGGAAGGGATTACCCGGGATGCAATATTTGTGCTGGCCGCCGAGCTGGGCTACAAGGTGCATGAAAAGCGCATCACTCGGGATGAGGTTTATGTTGCGGACGAGGCCTTCTTTACCGGAACGGCTGCTGAGGTGGTTCCCATTCGTGAGCTCGATGGCCGCACAATCGGTAACGGTGGTCGTGGTCCTTTGACGGAAAAATTACAGGCCATGTATTTTGATTCGGTGCGCGGCAATCGAAGCCAGAACAGCCAGTGGCTGGCGCCGGTGGTCTGATTTCGGGCGTGCTGGCTTCGATGCGCGGTGACAAGAGGTTGATAACACACATGCACATAGAGATTAAAGCGTGACGAAAAAAGTGTTGGTGGTCGGCGCAGGCGGGCAGTTAGGGCAAGAGCTGCAGCGCACATCTGGCCCCGACATTGAATGCCTGCCGATGACTCGAGCGCAGCTTGATATAGCCGATCTGGCGGTTGTCACGCAGTGCCTCGCTGCTGCCGCGCCGCAACTAGTGATTAACGCTGCCGCCTATACTGCAGTCGATAAGGCGGAATCGGAAGTTGATGCCGCCCAGCGCGGAAACGTTGCAGGGCCTCTCGCCTTGGCACAGGCCTGTGCCCAACAAGGGGTGAGGTTGATTCACATCTCTACCGACTTCGTCTTCGATGGCAGCGCATCCCAGCCCTACAAACCCGATGCGGCCACCGCCCCGTTAGGCGAGTATGGACGTAGCAAACGTGCTGGGGAGCTGGCGGTGCAAAGTGTAATTCCTCAAGCGCTTATCCTGCGCACTGGCTGGGTGTATTCACGTTATGGCAGCAATTTTGTCAAAACCATGTTGCGTCTGATGAGTGAGAGGGATGACCTTGCTGTGGTGGCCGATCAGGTCGGTACGCCAACCTGGGCACACGGCTTGGCTGAAGCGGTCTGGGCCTGCGCTGCTCGGCCTCAGTTGAGTGGCATTTATCATTGGAGTGATGCCGGTGTTTGTAGCTGGTATGACTTTGCTGTCGCTATCTGCGAGGAAGCACTTGCGCTGGGGTTATTAGCGAGCACTGTCAAAATCCGGCCTATCACGGCGCTAGAGTATCCCACGCCGGCGCAACGTCCCGCTTACAGTGTGCTGGATAAGACCGACAGCTGGCGCGATTTCGCCGTAGCAGGCGTCCACTGGCGTCAACAACTGCGGGCGATGCTCGAAGACTATAAGGCACTACAAAATGGGTAAATCTCTGTTGGTAACGGGAGCCGCCGGATTCATCGGGGCTAACTTTGTCCACCATTGGATGCGCAATCATCCCGAGGACAGCGTGGTGGCCTATGACGCCCTCACCTATGCCGGCAATCAAGCTAACCTTGATGGGTTGCGGGATAATAAACGCTTCAGTTTTGTCCACGCGGACATCTGCGACGATGATCGCGTGTTGCAAACGCTGCGCGAGCATAATATCGATACCTTGGTGCATTTTGCTGCTGAGAGCCATGTAGACCGCTCGATCACTGGGCCTGATGCGTTTATTGAAACCAATATAGTGGGCACATATTCGCTGCTTAAGGCCGCGCGCGAGCACTGGCTGGCAGGAGGCAAGTCGCAGCCACATCGATTTCACCATGTTTCCACGGATGAAGTGTACGGCTCTCTCAGTATTGATGCGCCGGGTTTTCACGAGCAACAAAAATACGAACCAAACTCGCCCTACTCAGCAAGTAAGGCCGCCTCCGATCATCTCGTGCGGGCATACCACCATACTTATGGGTTGCAGGTCAGCACTAGCAACTGCTCCAATAATTATGGCCCTTACCATTTTCCGGAAAAGTTGATTCCCCTGTGCATCACTAACATTCTGCGTGGGCGTCCACTGCCGGTTTACGGTGACGGCAGTAATATCCGCGATTGGTTGTATGTGGAGGATCACTGCCGGGGCATAGAGTTGGTATTGCAAAGTGGCGAAGTGGGTGAGACCTACAATATTGGCGGCAATAATGAGTGGAACAATCTGGATATCGTGCATTTGCTGTGTGATCAGATGGATGCGCGCTTCGTCGCCGACCCGTCACTGGCGCAGCATTTTCCCGATGCACCCGGTGCCAATGGCGGTAGCGCGCGCGAGCTTATCGTCTTCGTAGAGGATCGGGCTGGGCACGATTGGCGCTATGCCATTGATGCCGGCAGAATCACCCGAGAGCTGGGGTATACGCCCCATGAAAGCTTTGAAACTGGATTGCAGCGCACACTGGACTGGTATCTGTCTAATGAAACATGGTGGAAGCCCCTTCTTATTGCCTGAAGCCTTAGCGTAATAGCAAGTACTTACTATAGTTTAGGCCCTTTATTCAGCTGAAGCGGGGCGCTTCACTCCAGTTAAGTCCTTCGCGATCCTTAGCAGATAATTGCGGTGTCTCGCCGGCGGGCACCGGCCACTGAATTCCCACCGTGGGATCATCCCAAGCCAGCGTCTGCTCGCTGGCAGGATGGTAAATGTCGGTGCATTTGTACACAAAATCGGCGTAGTCGGAGGTCACGTAGAAGCCATGGGCAAAACCCGGCGGCACCCATAGCATGCGTTGGTTTTCGGCGCTGAGGCTAACTCCGAACCACTGTCCAAGCGTGCGAGAATCACTTCGCAGGTCCACTGCGACATCGAACACCTCACCGGACGTCACACGGACCAGTTTGCCTTGGGTATGTTCAGTCTGAAAGTGCAGCCCTCTCAATATGCCATGGGCTGACCGACTGTGGTTGTCCTGCACAAAATTGAGGTCGAACCCGGCCTCGCGAAACGTTTCAATATTCCAGGTTTCCATGAAAAACCCGCGTTGGTCGCCAAAGACCGTCGGTTCTATCAGGTACACGTCCTGCAGGGGTGTTTCAACAAACTTCATGCGAAGACGGTTCCATTATCGTTGAGGAGATCTTTTAGATAGAGCCCATAGCCACTTTTTTCCAGTGGTTTGGCCAGTGCCAGCAACTGCTCCGCGCTGATATAGCCCTTGCGATAGGCCACTTCCTCGGGGCAGGAAATCTTCAGCCCCTGGCGCTCTTCGACAACACGGATGAAGTTGGCGGCATCCAGCAGGGAGTTGTGAGTGCCTGTATCCAGCCAGGCGGTGCCGCGGCTCATTACCTCTACGTGCAGGTCGCCGCGTTCGAGATACGCTCTATTGATATCGGTGATTTCCAGTTCACCTCGATGCGAGGGGCGCACGTCTTTGGCGATATCGACCACATCGTTATCATAGAAGTACAAACCGGTTACAGCATAATGCGACTTGGGGTTAGTCGGTTTTTCTTCGATATTTTGGGCCACGCCATTGGCGTCGAAGCTGACGACACCGTAGCGCTCCGGGTCTTGCACATAGTAAGCAAACACGGAGGCCCCAGACTCACGACTGGCGGCATGGGTTAACGTTTGAGAGAAGCCCCCACCGTAAAAGATGTTGTCACCTAGCACCAAGCTGGCGGGTGACTTGCCAATAAAGGTCTCTCCCAGAATGAATGCCTGGGCCAGTCCATCCGGGCTGGGTTGCACCGCATAGCTGATATTGATTCCCCAGCTGGAGCCGTCTCCAAGTAGCTCACTGAAGGCCAGTTGGTCGCGTGGTGTGGTTATGATCAGGATATCGCGGATACCGGCCAGCATAAGCGTGGCCAAAGGGTAGTAAATCATAGGTTTGTCATAGATTGGCATCAGTTGCTTGCTGACGGTGCTGGTCAGCGGATGCAGACGGGTCCCTGAGCCTCCCGCGAGAATGAGCCCCTTATAAGCCGAAGTTGTCATTGACCGTTTTCCTCGTGTTTAGGCCGACGATTATAGCGGTATAAGCCTGTCACTGGCCAATAGGAGGGACCTTAAGGGGTACTTCGGTGATCAGGGCTGGATTTTTAACCAGTAGGTGATTAAAATCTAGCCCCTTTTTGTGGGGCTCCCAGAAAATTGGTGTGATGACAACGCACTGATGCTCTCAAGCCAGCGAGATACGCTGGCGTAGCCACATTTGTTTTAACACCTGATAATGAGGACGCCACTATCTGGCATCAAGGTACAGAGTCGGCAGATATAACGCCGGCAGATGGAGCAACAGCCCCCGTTAAAGCGGCGGCGCTGGGTGGGCCATTGCGTATTGCGCTGCTCGGCTATCGGAGTCAGCCCCATGCCGGTGGGCAGGGCGTTTATATGCGCTACCTCAGTAAGGCGCTGGTCGAGGCGGGTCATACCGTCGATGTTATTTCTGGCCCGCCCTACCCCCATCTGGATCCGCGCGTTCGTCTCATAGAGCTACCCAGCCTGGATTTGTTTGAAAATGGGCTCACGTCTTTGCGCCCGCATCACCTGACGTCCATGAGTAATATCATCGAGTGGGTCAGTCAATTGACGGGCGGCTTTGCCGAGCCGCAAACGTTTGGGCGTCGAGCTGCAAAATATTTGCGTCAGCACGGCCATCACTATGACCTGATTCACGATAACCAGAGTCTGAGTTATGGCATGTTGGATATCCAAAAAATGGGTCTGCCTCTGGTTACTACGGTGCATCACCCCATCACCAGCGACTTGCGTATTGCGCTGGGCGCAGCTCGTAACTGGAGAGAACAGTTGTTGATCCGACGCTGGCACTCATTCCTGATGATGCAGAAAAAAGTGATCAAGCAGTTGCATAATATCGTGACGGTATCGGATTGCTCTCGTCAGGATATTGCTCGAGATTTCGGCCTGCAGCCGGCGGGCATTAGTGTGGCGCATAATGGCATCGATATAGACACGTTCAAGCCGTTACCGGAGGTGGAGCGTAATCCGTTGCGTTTGATGGCGACCTGTTCTGCAGATGCTCCGCTTAAGGGCCTGCGTTATTTATTGCATGCCTATGCCGTTTTGCTTGAGCGATATCCAGATCTGGAGTTGCTGTTGGTCAGCAAGCCCAATCCCGGCGGCCAGACGGAAAGACTGGTGCATCGTCTGGGCCTTGCGGACAAGGTTCAATTTGTTAAAGGCATCAGCACTGAGCAGATGGTGCAGTATTACGCCGAGGCCGCGATCGCGATAGTGCCTTCAGTGTATGAGGGCTTTGGTCTGCCCGCAGGTGAAGCCATGGCGTGCGGTGTCCCTGTGGTGTCCACTGATGGCGGTGCGTTACCCGAAGTGGTGGGTGATGCCGGAGTGATAGTGCCGGTAAAAAATGTTGATGCCTTGGTGGAAGCGATTGACGCCTTACTGCAGGACCCAACCGCGCGCGCCGAGCTGGGCGCCCGAGGGAAACAGCGCATTGAAGAGAATTTTTGCTGGCAGGTCTGTGCCAGACAGATGACAGCATATTACAATGAGGTATTGGCTCGTGAAGACGGTTGACTTTACCCGCCTGCCCCTCAAACCGGGCGACATCGTTCTGGACCTTGGCTGTGGCGAGGGTCGCCACGTGATATCGGCTTATGTCGAGGGTGATGTGCAGTCTGTCGGAGTGGACCTGTCTCTGGATGACCTGAAAATAACCCGCGAACGATTTGTCGGTTTTGCTGAGCCCGAAAACGACGCCAAGTCCTTTGGCCTGTCTTCTGCTAGCGCACTGGAACTGCCTTTCGCCGATAATACTTTCGACAAGATCATTTGTAGCGAAGTGCTAGAGCACATCCCAGATTATCATTGCGCATTAGTCGAGATAGAGCGAGTGCTTAAGTCTGGCGGCCTTTTTTGCGCGAGCGTTCCGCGCCGTTGGCCGGAGCAGATTTGCTGGGCGCTGAGTGAGGGCTACTACAATGTGCCCGGTGGTCATCTGCGTATTTTCCGCAGTAATGAGCTGCGAGAGGAAATTGAACTTTTAGGGTTTAAACAGTATCACCACCATTGGGCACATGCGCTGCACGTGCCTTTTTGGTGGCTAAAGTGCCTGTTTTGGAAAAATCAGGACACAAACTGGCTGGTCACTCAATATCATCGCTTTTTGGTATGGGACTTAATGGAGAATCCAGCGCTGACTCGGATATTGGAGAAGTGCATGAACCCGTTTATGGGTAAAAGTGTCGTGATGTATTTTCGCAAGGAGGCCAAATCATGAGTGGTTTATACCTTAGCCCGGGCTTATTCCCCGAGGAGTTCCTGCGTCCGACCGTAGACTTTATTCTCGGCTGCCAGCGCGACAGCGGCGAGATTCCTTGGTTTGACGGCGGATACACTGATCCTTGGGATCATGTGGAGTCGGCAATGGGCCTGTCCATCGGCGGAGAGCTGGACGCGGCTCGTAAAGCCTATCAGTGGCTGGCCGAAATGCAGCTAGAAGACGGCAGTTGGTGGGCATCCTATCGCGGGCAGGAAATCGACAATGCCGGTCGGCGTGAGTCCAACTTTGTTGCCTACATCGCCACCGGTGTCTGGCACCATTATTTAATCAGTGCTGATGACGACTTTCTGCAAGCAATGTGGCCGATGGTCGATAAATCGATAGGCTTCGTGCTGTCTCTGCAGTCCGAGCATGGGGAAATTGATTGGGCCGTGGATGGCACTGGAAAGCCAAAGGGTGATGCGTTGGTGACGGGTTGTAGTTCGATTTACAAAAGCCTGGAGTGCGCACACAACATTGCGGTGACGCTGGGTGAAGGTCGCAGCCACTGGTTGAGCGCGCGCGATCGTTTGGGTAAAGCCTTGCGCCACAAGCCGGAGCGTTTTGATCGAACGTGGGAAACCAAGTCACGCTATTCCATGGACTGGTTTTACCCCGTGTTAACGGGCGTCTATACCGGAGCTGACGCTCGCGCTCGTCTTGTGTCGCGTTGGGATGAGTTTGTAGAGGACAAGCTTGGGTGCCGCTGTGAGAAGCAGCAGCCGTGGGTGACGATTGCTGAAACCTGTGAGTTGGTGATGGCTTTATTGGCCGCAGGGGATCATGCACGCGCAGTTGAGGTTTACAGCTGGCTGCAGCAGTGGCGTGCCAGTGATGGCTCATATTGGACCGGTTACCAACTGGTTGAAGATTTGTTGTGGCCTGATGAAAGGCCTACCTGGACCGCCGCAGCTATTCTGTTAGCGGCCGACGCTCTGACCAAGCATACACCGGCGGCTGGATTGTTTTGCAGTGTGCGTTTGTTGGATCGCCCCGCTGATGATGTCCGTGAACGTCGGATTCTAGTGGATTAAAGCAGGGTTGCGCGTCCCGCTACAAGCGCAGTAACAAGCCCAAGCTATTTACTTGCCCTAGGTTTTTAAACAGACCAGACGCCAGTGCCATGCGATAGACCGCATAGGGCGCTTGGCCACCGGCATGTGGGTCGTCGAACAGATCATGTATCGCCAGCACGCCGCCGCGCATCAGATGCGGCATCCAGCAGCGGTAGTCTGTGAGCGCCGCCTCTAGACTGTGTCCGCCATCGATAAAAACCATTGCCAGTGGCGTCTGCCAGTGCCTCGCTGCCGCCTCTGAGCCAGCCACAACTGGGACCACCACCTCGTCCAGTCCCGCCCGGTGTATATTGCGCCGAAACTCTCGAAAGGTATCCATGACACCCTCGCCGGCATCGTATAGATCGGGGTCGTGAAAAAACTCGCCTTGCTGATGCTCTTCCGAGCCGCGGTGGTGGTCTAGCGCGAATACCGTGCTGTTGTTCGCGCGACAAGCCAGTCCTAAGTAAATGGTGGACTTGCCACAGTAGCTACCGATCTCCAGTACCGGCCCTATGGTACTGGCCCGAAGGGCCTGCTCGAACAGTGCCTGCGCCTCATCCGCGGCAAGGAATCCCTTGATCTGGTCAATGTCAGCGGGCAGGTCGGGGATCATACGGCGCAACGTCCTTTTCTACGGTGACCCGATAACGGTTTTGGCTGATGGTGAGGTGGGAGGCACGAGAAAGGCGTCCAGTTTGAGAATATCTGCCGGGCTGAGCAGCCCGGCATTTTCGTTCAGGCGCATCAGGTTAAGAATGTAGTCATAACGGCTGTTGGCGTAATCGCGTTCCGCCCGGAACAGCGTATTTTGGGCATTGAGTACATCGACCACGTTGCGCGTTCCCACTTCGTAGCCTGCCTGCGTAGCATCTACAGAACTCTTAGAAGAAATAATGCTCTGTTTGCGCGCCGCGATGCGCGATACATCACTGAGTACCGTCATGTGCAGAGATCGGGTGTTGGTGACTGTGTTGCGTGAAAGGTTGATGCGCTGCTCCCGCGCGGCGTTGAACTCCTGAGCCGCGCGTCGTCGGTTGGCGCTGATCGCGCCACCGCTGTAGAGCGGCACGCTGAGCGTTACCCGCCACATGTGTTCTTTCAGGTTGCTGTCAGGGGGGCTGTTGATGCCGGTATCGGGCTTGACACTGATGTCCCCGTCGACGTCAAAGTCAGAATATTCATAGCCGCCGTTGACTTTGGGCGCGTGTTCCATTTTGTTTGCCTTGGCCGTCTGGCGCGCCGCCTCTTCTCTGTAAGTGGAGGCCAGAAGTTCAAAGTTATTTTGCAGCGCAAAATCTACCCAGGCAGCACGATCAATAGGGTCCGGCGGACGAATTTTGAAGTCGTCCACCAGAACGTTGAGGTTACTTTGCCTCTGGCCCGTCAGTACCGAGAGCCGCTCCAGTGCAACGGACACATCATTCTCATCCACGATACGTTCTACCTGAGCGAGGTCTCTAGCAGCCTGCGCCTCGTACACGTCGGTGATGGCAATGAGGCCAACCTCGAAGCGCTGCTGGGTCTGCTCTAATTGGCGCTCGAATGCGCGCTCCTGCGCCTGTGAGGCCGCCAGATTATCCTGTGCGCGCAGTACCAGAAGATAGGCCTCTACAACCCTAACGATCAGATTCTGCTGATTCGCAGCAAAAGTGGCTTCCGCTTCTTTGGTAACTTGCTTGCCCGATTGAAAACTGAACCATGCCGACAGATCGAATAACGCTTGATTGAGGGAAATGACGTAGCCCTCGGTATTGATATCGCGATTGGTGAACGTATTGTCAATAATGATGCCGTCTTCGCTAAAAATTGGGCCAAGGCCATCCGTATCCCCGTCTGAGTTCTGATAGGAATAAGAGGCGCCCACTTGCGGAAGCAGTGCAGAGCGGCTAAGATTTTCGGTTTCTCGTCTCGCGAGATAGACCGCTTCTTCTGACTTCAGCTGAGCGTCATTTTGTAGCGCCAACTGGTAGATATCGCTCAATGAGTCCGCTTGTAAACTGGCAGATGAGAGAAAGAATGCCAGTGATGACAGCGCAACAACCAGATTTTTCATGCAACAATTCCTGAGAGAGAATTAGCTATTTTTGAGCACGTGATTGTACCAGTCTCTAGCGAACTCTGCATACATTGAAACTGTCATGCAAAGGGTGCAGTTCATGGTAGTTTGTGCCATCTTAGGAGAAGCTCTGCGGCTGTTTATGGATAAAAGCGCTCCATAACGCGGCAGTTTTTATCAACTTACAAGGGCCGAGCGCCTGGGCAAAGTTTTGCAAAACTCGACTAGACGATTATTTAAACTGGATTTGACGGAGTTGCATGCGATCTGCGATGCCAATTATCTCCGCCTGAAACGACTCTTTCCTGATTATGAGAACTGTAATTCCCGCGAGCTTTTGGTGGGCGCCGCCAAAGTCCGACTGAGCGTTGTAGAGCGTTGTCGTTACACCACGATTTTTCATATCCACCAGCAATCGGCAGAATCCCGTTGGCTGGGCTTATTAAATGTCGAAGTGAGGGCCTATCATGACGCTCGTATGTTGGAGGTCGGAGCCTTTCAGTCTTATCGTCAGGTGTCGGCTAGATACCAGTACCCTAATGATCAAATGTTTGCGCAGGATGAAAAGTCCCAGCAGAATCGATTTTTGGCAGACTGGTTGGAACACTGTCTGCAAAACGGGCGTTCCGCGCTTGATGTCGTCGCCGCGACCGTGACCGATACCTAACGCGGCCGCGCCCCAATGCCTCAACACCATATTGAATCCGTCGATGTCCAGAGTGAGGTTGTCCAGCTTGTGCAACTGACCGATACGCACCTGTGCCGCTCGCGCGGAGGCACTTTGCTAGGCATGGATACAGACCACTCGTTGCAGGCCGTCATCAATCTGGTTCAAAAAGAGCGACCTGACATTGATTTGCTGCTGGGTACTGGAGATCTGTCTGATGGTGGCGCAAGTTCTGCCTACGAGCGACTGCAGGACTATTTCGACCAGCTGACCCGCGTCAATTACTGGCTACCCGGCAATCATGATGATCGAGCGGCGATGGAGGCCGTTGTTGCGACCCCCGCGCGCCTGTGCAGAGAAATCAGGCTGTCCCGCTGGCAGATTTTGCTGCTGGATTCCCAAATTGTTGGGCATGTTGGTGGCGAGCTGGGAGAGGCCGAGCTGATGTTGTTGGAGCGGTCTTTGGCGGCCGCGCAGGAGGAGGGACGACATACTCTGGTCTGTCTGCATCATCAGCCGGTACCCATCGGCAGTAAATGGCTAGATCAGCAGAGGGTCGCCGATGCTGATGCGTTTTTTAAGGTCCTCGACCGCTACACCGGCGTCAAAGGCGTACTGTGGGGCCATGTCCATCAGGAAATAGACCGTATTCGCAATGGTGTGCGACTACTGGCATCACCGTCTACCTGTGTCCAATTTGCGCCGGGCAGTGAAAGCTTCAAAGTCGATGATCAGCCGCCGGGTTACCGCTGGCTGGAATTACACAGTGATGGTCGCTTTGAAACTGGCGTGTCCCGAGTGTTGGATACGAAATTTACCGTCGATCTGGATTCAGGAGGTTACTTATAGCTCGCACTGCGCGAGCCTCACTGTACAATGGCCCTCTGAGTGAATTTCACCGCAACGCACGATAAGTTACCGCAATGAGCCAATATACCGCCGAAGACATAGAAGTCCTTACTGGGTTAGAGCCGGTGCGCAAACGCCCTGGCATGTATACGGACACGACCCGCCCGAATCATCTTGCACAGGAGGTCATTGACAACAGCGTTGATGAGGCCCTGGGTGGGCACGCCAGCGAGATTGATGTCTGTCTGAACAAAGATGGTTCCGTCACGGTGACTGACGATGGTCGCGGTATGCCTGTCGACCTGCATCCAGGAGAAAAAAAGCCTGGGGTAGAAGTCATCCTCAGCACCTTGCATGCCGGCGGTAAGTTTTCGGATAAAAACTATCAGTTCAGTGGCGGGCTTCACGGTGTGGGTGTGTCGGTGGTCAATGCGCTGTCCAGCGCTTTGGAAGTGGTGATCCGCCGTGACGGCAATATTTACAGCATGACATTCGCAGGCGGAGAAAAGAAAACGGAGCTGGTGGTTGTCGGCAGTTGTGGCAAGCGCAATACCGGCACTGCGCTGACCTTTACGCCCGATCCCCAATATTTCGATTCGGTTAACTTTTCGGTATCCAGGTTGCGGCACGTCTTACGGGCTAAGGCAGTGCTGTGCCCGGGCCTGCGAGTCAAGTTCAAGGATGAGAAGAAAGACGAGACGGAAGAGTGGTATTTCGAAGACGGTCTCAAGGACTATCTTGCGGATGCCACCATCGACTTTCCGGTTATTCCCGAAGAGCCCTTCGTGGGCAGCTTCAGTGGCAGCAATGAAGGCGTGGACTGGGCCGTGCAGTGGTTGCCAGAAGGCGGTGACATCACGGCCGAATCCTACGTCAACCTGATTCCCACGATTCAGGGCGGAACGCATGTCAACGGTATGCGGACCGGGCTGTTGGACGCGATGCGCGAATTTTGTGAACTGCGCAGCCTGCTGCCTCGTGGCGTTAAGCTGGCGCCGGACGATATCTGGGAGCGATGCTGCTATGTGCTTTCTTCCAAGATAGGTGACCCGCAGTTCTCCGGCCAGACCAAAGAGCGCCTCTCATCGCGGGAGGCTGCGGCGTTTGTGTCCGGCATCGTCAAAGACGCTTTCAGCTTGTGGCTCAATCAGCACACAGAAGAAGCAGAGAAACTGGCGGAGTTGTGCATCGCTAACGCTCAGGGCCGATTGCGTCTGGCAAAACAGGTGACGCGTAAAAAAGTGACCGCCGGCCCGGCACTACCGGGCAAATTGGCCGATTGTTCAGGGGGAGACCCGTCACGCGGTGAGCTCTTTCTGGTGGAGGGGGATTCCGCCGGCGGCTCTGCCAAGCAGGCGCGCAGCCGGGAATTTCAGGCCATCCTGCCTTTGCGTGGAAAGATATTAAATACCTGGGAGGTCGACTCGCAGGAGATACTCGCCTCGCAGGAAGTGCACAATATTTCAATTGCCCTTGGCGTTGATCCGGCCAGTGATGATCTCTCCGGCCTGCGCTATCACAAGGTCTGTATTTTGGCAGATGCCGATTCTGACGGTCTGCACATTGCCACGCTAATTTGTGCATTGTTTGTGCGCCATTTTCGACCGCTGGTAGCGGCCGGTCATATCTATGTGGCGATGCCGCCGTTGTTTCGCGTCGATGTTGGGAAGGAAGTGTTCTATGCCCTTGATGAACCCGAGAAGCAGGGCATCCTAGATCGCATTGAGGCGGAAAAGAAAAAGGGCAAAGTCAATGTACAGCGCTTCAAGGGTCTTGGAGAAATGAACCCGTTGCAATTGCGTGAAACCACCATGGATCCGGACACCCGACGTCTTGTGCGTCTGGTACTGGACGCCGGCGATGGTACCAATGAGATGATGGATATGTTGTTGGCCAAAAAACGTGCACCTGATCGCAAAGCTTGGTTGGAGGAGAAGGGAGGTATTGCTGAGGCTGCATTGTGAAAATTGAAGTGACAACGTTGCCTGAGGAAAACGTCAGCTGTTCAAATTGCAGAGCCTGTTGTTGCCGTTTGGAGGTCATGCTTGTCACCGATACAGGGGTTCCTAGCCGGTTTATTGTTGAGGATCAGTGGGGAGGTAGAACCATGTCTCGTTTGGAAGATGGGTGGTGTTCCGCTTTAGATAGAAACAGTATGATGTGCAGTATCTATGAGAAGCGCCCGTTAATTTGTCGAGACTTTGAGATGGGAGACTACGAGTGCAGGTCAGAAAGAGCCGCTTACGTTTAGCGCATACGACAAGACGATTTGTGCAGGGCCTAGGACATCGCTGCAGTCATAGGTCTGCAATGTAAACCATTGAGTATGCGTCGAGCATTCTATTAGCAACTTATTAGCAAACGTGGAAGGAGAAATGTATGGCGAAGGGCCAAGATTCAAAAAAAGCCGTTAAAAAGAAGCCTGAAAAAACAATGAAAGAAAAGCGCAATGAAAAGAAGGAAAAAAAAGCCAATAAAAAGTAGATAGATATTTTAGGTTCAGCGAAGGCCGGTCGGAGCGAGAGCATTACTATGAGCAGCGTACAAAAATTTCAGCAGTGGTTACTGGTCATTGTGTTGTTGATTCCTTTCGGCTCAGCCTGGGCTGATTGGGAACTGGACAGCACGCAGTCGGCGATCAATTTTATCTCGATTAAAAATGATAGCGTGGGCGAGGTGCATAGTTTCACCTCGTTAGCGGGATCTATTGACGCGACGGGTAAGGTTCAGATAGTGATCAACCTCAATAGTGTGGAGACGCTGGTGGAGGTGCGCAATGAACGCATGCGCGGACTATTATTTGAGACGGTCACATTCCCGGCCGCCCAGATAACAGCACGCGTTGATCCGACGATGCTGGCCGCAGCAGTCAACCGTGGTGTTATAACCACTAGCGTGCCCGTCACACTGGCACTGCACGGTCAGGAAAAAATAATGACCATTGCCGTGGTGGCAGTCGGAGAAGGTGATGGCAGTTTACGTGTTTTCACACCGCGTCCTGTCATCATTAACGCGTCTGATTTTGGGTTAGAAAAGGGTGTGGCGGCGTTAACGACTATCGCGGGCCTGCAGTCAATCAGCAGCGCTATTCCGGTGACGTTTGATTTGCAGTTCACGGCGACACCGTAATACAACGTTGCCTGCTTGGCTGTTCAACATGAGCAGCTACCGTCCCCTAAAATAACATGGAGTGCCACCGATTCTCTCAGACTGAAGATCTTGGTGGCGGCCCTTGCTTGCTGAACTTTTAAGGGTTGTCCTTGGAAAGGTCTTGGTAAAGCTTCTGGTAAGTACGATTTCCCGGGGCGATTTGTGTCAATATTTTGGCGTAGCCAAGCGCCTTTTTACGCTGACCTAACTCCGTGTTGTAGTCGGTTAACGCAAGCAGTACCTCAGCGCTTTGCGGCACACTGCGTAGCAGCGCCTGTAACTGTGCGATCGCCTTGGCAGGGTGCCCTAGGTCGTGTAGCGCAATGGCGTAGACAAACCGATGGCGGGTGCCCTCGGCTTCCAGCTCGGCGGCCTGTCGAAGATAAGCCAGTGCGATCTCGGGCTGTCCGCTGCGTGTTTCCAATAATCCCAGTGCATGCAGAGTCGGACCATTTTCTGGAAGGATCGCCAAAGCCTGGAGCAATACCTTTCGCGCGGCTGGGTCTCTAGATTGACCGCGCAACAGATCGGCAAGGTTGAGGTAAGCGGGCATCAATTGTGAGTTGAGGTACAAGGCCTCCCGGTAAGCGGCCTCCGCAGCCTTCTCATCGCCGCGCGTGATATAAAAAACACCCAGCTGTAATTGGGCGCCGGGCATATCCGCATTTTGCTGCAGGTTGCTAAGGTACTCGTCGAACAATACGCGCAGTTGTGCGGACTGTTCGGGCGACACCTGATCCAGCGGGACCCCTGCAAGTGAAGCGGCAACGGCCATACGCACGGCCGTAACGTCATCGGCGATCAGTGGCTGCATCAACGGGTAGCGTTGGTTCAGTGGCAGAAAGTCGAGTGCACGGACGGTACTGGCGCGCAGTAGCGCGTCGTCGTCATACAACAGCTGGGTCGCTGTTTGCAAGGCATCGCGCCCGCCGACCTGCCCCAGTGCTTCCATGGCCGTGGCGCGCCAGATCGGTGCGGTACTTGGATCACTCGCAATGTTAACCAGCTGCGGCACTGCGCGGGTGTCGCCCATGGCGATACGCTGAAAAGCGCGGGCGGGGTGACTGCCGGTATCGCGAAACTGTACGCCCCATTCGCGCAAAGCCGCTAAGGCCCAAGGCGCGTCTTTGTCCGTATGGCACTGGTTGCAGGCATTGGGTGTGCCCATGACGACGCTGAGGTCAGGACGCGGGATACGCATGCTGTGATCCCGTCTATCATCAACACCCATGTAGGTTGTCTCCGGCATATGGCAGTCAGCGCAAAGGGCGCCGGTTGAGTCTGTCGGGTGGTGGTGGTGTTTTGGGGTATCGTAATGTGCCGGTGCATGGCACTGAGCGCAGACGCCATTGTTGGGAGCGCGCAGTTTCAGGCTGTGAGGATTATGACAATTACTGCAGACCGCGCCGGCCTGATGCATTTTGCTTTGCACCCAGGAGCCATGCACATAGTCTTCATCGCGGATCTGACCATCCGGATAATACAGGGGCCACTGCGGCAATACGGGCTCATGGGTGTCGAGCAGCTCTACGCCGTAGTGGTAATCGCCCAGCGTGGCGCGTCGTGAATGACAGCGAGCACAGCTGTCTATCTGGGCATTGGATGTTAAGGGAGACGTCCGCTCGGCAATGTTGCCATCCGGTGGATACATCCATTGCCCGCGTTGCGCCAACGCAGTCGGGAAGCCGCCGTTTTCTGCGCCTTGCAGTGTGTTCGCTGCGGCCAGCGCCTGATGCTGTTCGCCTGGGCCATGGCACGCTTCGCAGCCGACATTTAATTCCGCGAACTGTGTATCAAAGGAACGGTCGAGCGCATTATAATTTTTCTTGAGATCTGTGCTGTGACATTCTGCGCAGCTCGTATTCCAGTTTTGGTAGGTACCGGTCCAGTGCAGTGGATCCTTATAATCGATTTTTTCGTCAGGATAAAGATGATACCAGCGCTGGCCGCCCTCCGCTTTCGCGCGCGCATCCCAAGCGATACTCAGCGCCTGTAGTCGACCCCGAGATAAGGGCAGTAGATACTGCTGCAAAGGACTAACACCGAATACGTACGACACTTCAAAGTCTTGTGGTTTTCCGTCTTCACCGTCAGTATTTACCATGAATTTTTCACCATCGCGAAAGAATCGGGTCGTGATGTTGTTATACGTGAAGGTGGTGTTGTCAAAGTCTCCCAACACGGTTTTGGAAGACGGGAGCTGCATCGCGAGATCATGATGGGAACCGCGCCATTGCGCATGCTCTTCTGTGTGGCAGCCCTGGCAAGCATCTGAACCGACGTAGGCGCTAGCGTTAGCAGTCCATAACACTATTGCGGTGAAAAGAAGTTTTGTCAGTAGCACGTAGCAGCAACCGTATCCATATCTGTAGGGAGGAAGCACACAGTACCAGCCATCGTGGGGTATGGACAGGTTCGAGAGCGCTACCTATTATAGGCCACTTTCACGGTAGTTGGAGACAGGAACATAGACGTTAGTGAGGACAGGTTATGAAGTTGGGGATTCTGAGAACAGATGCGGTTCGTCCGGAGTTGAAGCCCGAGTACGGCGAGTATCCGGACATGTTCATCGCGCTGCTCCGACAGTCGGACCCCAACCTTGAGTATGCCGTCTACGATGTGGAGCTCGGGCAGTACCCGGTCGACATTGATGAGGTCGATGCGTATTTGATTACCGGCAGTAAATCCAGTGTCTACGAAGACAAGCCTTGGATTGCCGAGCTCATAGAGTTTGTCCGGGAGTTAAATAGGCGGCACAAAAAACTGCTGGGGTTTTGTTTCGGCCATCAGCTCGTCGCGCAGGCGCTGGGCGGCAAAACTGAGAGGTCAGCCAAGGGCTGGGGAGTGGGATTGCATACGCATCAATTCACCACGGTGCCCTCTTGGCATGATCAGGGTGATATGGATCTGAATATTCTAGTCAGTCACCAAGACCAGGTCGTGGTTGTGCCTGACAGTGCGCGCGTATTGGCCGGGAGCGCGTTCTGCGAGAACGCGGTGTGTCAGATCGGCGATCATATTCTGACCTTCCAGGGCCACCCAGAATTTGTGCCCGAATACTCACGTGAACTTTTGTCTATCAGGCGAGAGCGAATTGGTGAGGCGGCTTATGCGAAGGGAGTGTCCTCACTGAGCGGTAGTGCCCAGGGTCAACGTGTGGGCAGTTGGGTTCTCAACTTCCTGCACGCTTAGCGGAGACTGTTCATTGGATCTTCCCGGTCTAGAGTACGTTTTTATACACGACACGCGACAGACAAGACCTCCCCCGTCAGTCAACGAATTACCAGTCGCCGATATTTTCCATGGATGCCCAGGGTTCCTGCGGAGGCAGCGACGCTCCGGCCTGCAGCAACTCGACGGAAATGCCATCAGGAGAGCGTACAAAGGCCATATGCCCGTCCCGCGGCGGACGATTGATCACCACACCTTTATCCATGAGACGCTGGCATAACGCGTAGATATTCTCCACGCGGTAGGCTAAGTGGCCAAAGTTGCGCCCACCGTCATAGTCTTGTGTGTCCCAGTTCCAGGTGATTTCCACCAGAGGACTCTGGCCCTGATGGGCGCTTTCAATATCATCCGGCGCGGCCAGAAAAACCAACGTAAACCGGCCCGCTTCGCTGGCATAGCGATTGACTTCAACCAGCCCCAGTTGGTCACAGAAAAAATCCAGCGTGTCATCAAGATTTTTGGCGCGCACCATGGTGTGCAGAAATTTCATCAGCATGTTCTCGCGGCAGCTTGCTTACCTGCCAGGCGGCCAGAGAATGAGGCATCCCCCACCGACATGCCGCTGCTATAGCCTTCTGCTCTGCGCACGACACCGCATGCGGTGCGGCCCGCTGCATACAAGCCAGGGATCACCTCCCGCTGCGGATCAACCACCTCACCGGTAGGGAGAGTGTCCAGTCCCCCTAACGTGAAAAAGGGTAAGAAGGAGCCCCGTCCCGGGGTGATGTCCAGCGCGACCAGCGGCGGCACCAGCGGTTCCAGCCATTCAGCCGCTTTATGGCATTGAGTGTCTTTACCCGTGACACAGTCTTCGTTGTAAACTTTAATGGTCTGTTGCAGGGTGCCCTCACGCAGCTCCAGTTCCTCTTCTAGTTCTTGCACGGTTTCTCCGGTGCCAGCGACCCCAGAGCCCATATAGCTGACCCGCTCATAGTCGCCGTATTGCTCTACCGAAAGGATGAAGTAGAAGCGCTCTGATTGTTGGCGTACGACGAATGCGCCGAGACGGCCGTGATACACATCTTCATTGATGAAGCGCTGGCCCTGATCGTTAACCACAATACCTTTGGTCATACTGGCCGGGGGATAATAAGGCAACGTTATGAAGCCCTCGTGCATATTGATCGCTGCGCCCCCTACGGACATGCCCATCAGTATGCCTGTGCCTGTGTCGCCAGGATTGCCGATGGGCGTGTTGCCGGCGGTTAGCATGGGGGCATACTTGCGAACCATTTCGTCGTTCATAACGAAACCCCCGGCGCATAAAATGACGCCCTTGAGGGTGCGCACATTCAGTTCCTGCTGATCTTGACGTATCACTAGGCCGACCACCGAATCCTCTTCATCCACGATCAATGTGAGAGCGCGCGTCTCATACTCAACCGTGATAGCTTCACGCCGTTCGACATTTTCTGCGACGATTTTCATAAACAGCGGGCCACCGTTGTCACCCTCAACATGCAGGTTGTGACCGCGCGGACAAGGCTTGGCGTGTTGCGCGAAGGGGTAGGCTTTTTCACTGCCGGTATACAGCAGGCCGTCATCCGTCAGGCACATAATAGCCCGCTCTTTATGAAAGCTGTCTTTAAAGGGAATGCCGATATCCACCAGCCACTGAAAGTGATCGGTGCTGTTTTCGCAGTAGTTGCGGATTTTTGCTTCGTCTGCCTGCGGTCCTGCCGACATCATCATGTAGGTGATCATGTCCTCGGTGCTGTCTTCGAAGCCACAGGCTTGCTGCACGCGGGTGCCACCACTGCCGCCCATGTAGATTTCTGCGCTAGACATTGCAGTGGAGCCACCGTTGTCACTGGCGACTTCGAAGATGGTGACGCTGGAGCCGGCATCTGCCGCCTCGATAGCAGCGCAGCCACCCGCGCCGCCAAATCCGACGACCGCCACATCCGTTTCTAGGTCCCACTGCGCTACGTCACGGATTTTGCGCGGTTTGGAGGGATTTATTTTCGACTTGTCGGACATTACTACACACCTCGGTGGTGGGCGCAGTAAGCGGCGCCCGAGTCATTCTTTCAATGATAAAGGATTAAAGCGTTTTCATCACGGGCTTACAACGGCGCATGTTGCTACTGAGGTTAAGAAATTGTACGCGACGCGGCTTTTTGCCCCGACATCGCATAGATTGTCGTTAGCGACCCCTTCTGATGGATGCGCGCTGGTAATGGAGGGCGGCTGCGGTACAATCTCCGGCTTTTGCGAGAGGCAGTAATTCCCCATGTGGTTCAAGAATATCCGAGCATATCGTCTGACCAAGCCTTTTGACCTGTCCCCTGAACAACTGGGGCAAAAACTCTCCGGACGCGGCTTTGTGCCCTGCGGAAAAGTTCAGGCTGTGTCCTTGGGCTGGGTGCCACCGCTGGGCGATGAGTCTGAGGCGCTAGTGCACGCTGCCGCTGGCCGCATGCTGCTCAAGCTAAAGAGGGAGGAGAAGCTGCTGCCATCTACTGTTGTGCGCGAACAGGTGGATGAAAAAATCGCCGTTATTGAATCCGAACAGGGGCGTAAGGTTTATCGTAAGGAACGGCTGAACCTAAAGGATGAGATCGTGCAAGACTGTCTGCCTCGGGCATTTACCCGCTCGACGTACGTGTATGCTTACATAGATGTTAAGGCGAATTGGATTTTTGTGGATGCAGCCAGTGCCACGCGGGCAGAGGAGTTACTCAATCTGTTGCGTGAATGTATCGGCAGTTTCCCCGTGCTGCTGCCGCAGGTCAACAACGCGCCGTCTGCGGTGATGACGGCTTGGCTGCTACACCGTAATCTGCCCGATGATTTTGAGTTGGGGCTGGAGTGTGAGTTGCGTGAACTGGGTGAAGAGGGCGGAGTGGTGCGTTGTCGCGGCGTTGATTTGTTGAGTGAAGAGGTGGAAACTCACCTGCATGCGGGTAAACAGGTCGCCCGTCTGTCACTGAGCTGGGATGAGAGACTCTCCTTGGTGCTGGCAGAGGACTTATGCCTGCGTCGCCTCAAATTTGCGGACGAGCTGATGAAGGAAAACGAAGAGATCCCGGAGGAAGATCAGGCTGCTCGACTGGATGCTGACTTTGCCCTGATGGCAGATGCGGTGACAAGTCTGCAGGAGCGAGTATTGGCGCTGTTTGGCGGCGAGGTCGAGTAACGACGTCTATGTCTGAGCGCCCCGACACGACAGATTATCGAGCGCTTTTTCTCAGCCCAACACCGATGATGGATATGCGTGCACCGGCCGAGTTTACACGCGGTGCGTTTGCCTCTGCACTGAGCCTGCCTTTGATGAGTGATGATGAACGCGCTCAGGTGGGAATTTGTTATAAGCAGCAGGGCCAAGCTGCGGCGATCACCCTTGGGCATCAATTGGTTAGCGGTGAATTAAAAGCGCAACGTCTGGCACAATGGAAGGCCTTTACACAGCAACATCCAAAGGGTTACCTATACTGTTTTCGCGGAGGCCTGCGTTCGCAAACTGTGCAGCGGTGGTTGCGCGAGGAAGGTATCGATTACCCCTTGGTTACTGGCGGCTACAAGGCCATGCGGCAATTCCTGTTGGAGGAGTTGGAGCGCTCAGTCGCCAGTGCCTCTTTTGTCCTGATTAGCGGTAGGACCGGCACCGGCAAGACCCGTGTGATTACCCGTCTGGCGCGAGCGGTCGACCTCGAGGGTCTAGCCAATCACCGTGGCTCCAGCTTTGGCCAGATGACCACAGCCCAGCCCAGCCAGATTGATTTTGAAAACGCCATCATTACGTCCCTGATGAGATTATTGGCGACGGGCGCGGAGCGTATTTTCTTGGAAGATGAAGGGCGGCTTATTGGCTGTTTGTCTCTACCTGGCTCATTGCTTGAGAAAATGGCGGACGCCCCTATGGCCGTGGTTGAGGAGACTCTCGATGACCGCATTGATGTTGTTATTGAAGACTATGTACTGGATCTGGGCAGGCGTTACGTTGAGTTGTGCGGTGAAGATGGTCCGCGCCTGCACGCCCAAAGGCTGCAGGGCGACCTGCTTAGGATACGCAAGCGCCTTGGCGGACAGCAGCAGCAAAACGTGAGCGCCCTGATGGCAGAGGCTTTCGAACAACAGTGGCGACACGCTGACCTGCGCGCACATCGGCATTGGATCGCTGTTTTGCTGGAAAAATATTACGACCCTATGTACGAATACCAACTGTCCAAACGTGCTGGCAAGCAATTGTTTAGCGGTGATCGCCAGGCGGTTATCGCCTGGGCGCAGCAGGGCGCCTAAAATGGAGGCGGCCGTCGAACTGCGTCGTGATCTAGTGCTGGTCGGTGGTGGCCACAGTCATGTTCTGGCGTTGCGCATGCTGGCAATGACGCCCATCGAAGGACTGAGAATCACACTAATTTCCCCCGCTAGTCACTCGCCCTATTCGGGCATGCTGCCCGGCTTGATCGCAGGTCACTATACTTTCGAGCAGACACATATCGATTTGGCGCGTTTGTGCCAGTGGGCGCGAGTGCGCTTTGTTGCAGCTGAAGTGGTCGCGCTTGATCCACTGAATCGACGCTTGTCTTTAGCGGGTCGTCCTCCTTTGAGCTATGACGTAGTGAGCATTGATATTGGCTCTCAGCCGGAGCTCGACGCAGTGCCAGGCGCTAGAGAACATGCAACGCCGGTGAAACCTGTGTCGGGTTTATGGCAACGCTGGCTCGCATCACAGCAAAGAGTCAACGAACAAAGCGGGCTGGAGGAATACTGCATTGCCGTCGTCGGTGGGGGTGCCGGCAGCGTGGAGTTAGCGCTTGCTATAGCGCAACGTCTCAAAGGCAAATCGTTGGTGTTGGATTTGTGGTGTGGCGCCCCGGTGATTTTGCAGAACTACAATGCCCGAGCTAGGCGGATGGTGATGATGGCGCTGCAGCGCCACAATATACGCGTGCATCTCAACGCCCGAGTAACAGAGGTTGAATCGGCTGCTCTGTCTTTTGCGGATGGGACGCATGCTGCGTATGACGAATTGTTCTGGTGTACAGGCGCTTCTGCTGCGCCTTGGATTGCCGCAAGCGGGCTTGCCACCAATGAGCATGGGTTTCTCGCAGTACGCGACACGCTGCAAGCCATGGACCATGACGATATATTCGGCGCCGGCGATATCGCCACTCAGGTTAACCATCCAAGGCCCAAAGCGGGCGTCTATGCCGTGCGGCAGGCACCGGTGTTGACGCACAACTTACGGGCGGTGCTGCTCAATACATCGCTACGCCTGCATCGGCCACAGCGACGGTTTCTTTCCCTAATATCTCTGGGTGACAAGCGCGCGGTTGCTGAACGGGGGCCGTTTTGTGCTACCGGTAGGTGGACGTGGCGATGGAAGGATCGGATCGACCGAGCCTTCATGGCACGGTTCGAAACACTGCCGAGGAATATGCCGCTAACACCGTCTTACCGTTTGCCTGCTTCGGACTCTGCGTCGTTGCAGCCTGTCTGTGGCGGTTGCGGTGCGAAGGTCGGCGCAGATGCTTTGAGTGGTGCGCTGGCGCAGTTGAGGCAGGATT
>JAPKBI010000508.1 GCA_028823475.1 Halioglobus sp.
AAATAATGGCCCAGGGTGGTGATCTATTCACGACATTCAGAAAAGCTACGCGGATCGAGAGGCCTGATATCCGGTTCTCTGAGGTACTTGCGGAGCGTCTTCGGGAGATAGGCACACTTGTCATTCCAAAACGTGGCCGTTTGCTGCCTTACGGTTGACGTTTTCAAGCTCAACGAGCTATTACTAAGCGTGGCAGAAACCTTCCAACAGACCAGAGTTCGGCATGCGCGAAGACGCGGTCGGTGGCTGGGTCAACAGCCTCTGAGTTGCCTCAGGTTTCGGGGTTTTGTCCGCCATACTCCAACATAGGGAGCAATATTTATATCTGCGTTCTGATATTAGTTCCGCGGCTGACCAAAAATTCTTCGCCATATTGATGCTCCTGGCTGGTAACTGGTATTTGCAACCCCACGATCACTAGTAACCCGCGTTACCAGCGACCATCTCATGATAAGTATCCGCGCGAAGCAACTCATAATCTTCACTTCCTGGCAGGCGCACCCCCATTACAACAAATAGGATAGCGGGAATCGTAAGTGCTACCGAAAGGGCTCGGCGACCCATCGATTTCATATCCATTATCGAGCAGCGAGCAGCGAGCAGCGCTAACATTGCCTGGGCTGTTTCGTGACTCGAATTCTGATTCTGTCCAGTGACGAATCTTCTCTCGTCATCGACTACTGTGTGAGTCGCGAACATGTCGCGAAATGCAGAGCTGGCCTCAAATCGTGCACCGGCTTTACGTAGTTCTGTTTCCGGGTGCAGCCAGTACACCGTGACTGGTAGTGATAATTAGTGCTTTTCTACCCGGCAACAATCCCGCCATCTCTCCCTGAAATTCAGGATGTAGTCCTGCGTTGTGCAGTATCAAAGGTAATGCCAGTGCTGTTATAGCAATCAACGAGGTGACGACGCCAAGCGCTATCAGTAATTTTCTTTTCATGTTAATTCCACCCCAATTGATATCTTGGGCCCCGACGTTCGGGATACTTATGTTCTTCCGGTAGCTGACAGAGGCGATCCATTCGGGTTGTCGAGCCATCTGCGTATTCCCAGATGAGTTGTTCACCTTCCATATATCGACGCACGACCACCGGTCCCCAACCGAACACATGAAAATCCAGCACGCCTTCGTTCCAGACCATGCTGGCGGACGTTCTGGGGCAGTACTCACGATCACCGATCGTGAACAGCACAGCACCTTCCGTGTCGTTTGAGGTCAGGCCACCGGTGCTATTCGGTCCACTATCATGAATGAGGCCGGAAGAGGTCACTACGACCCTCGAGCCGCACTGCTCAACCCGCTCGACATGACCAACATGACCACCCTCTACACCTAGCCAAAGGCCACGGATATCATCTGCCGCCTCAGGCAACGGCTCGGCACATTCAGCCAGAATAGGCAGCGGGAAATGATCGTAGCCGCAGCCTGGTGTATTGCCTTTAGATATTTCGATAGCAAGTTTGCCGCTACCGTCGAGCACAGGCAGCTCGCAGTAATTAAGTTTGCTGCCGTCACCAGCCAGAGTCAGCGGGTCAGTTTCAAGTGGTGGGCGCTCAGAAAAAAACATCGCCCAAAACCCCACGCCGAAAAGCAGCACAAGCAGGGCCGCAACGCCAGCCAGAAAACGAAATGTCCGTTTCATTAAAACTCTACCTCTCACTAATTAGGCCAATAAATATATTCATCACCTTCAACAAATTTTGTCGCCAGTGTTTTATCTATCGCTACCGGCATTTCAGCAACGAACGGGTAAAGTGGTTGACGTGCTGAGGCCTCGTGCTCTGCAAGTAAAGCTCCAAGCTATGCCAGCGAGAGTGAGCGCGATACAAACAATGCCGATGATCTTGTTCATCGTCGGTTGGCCCTAATAAAGTCGATAACAACTTGAGCCAGTGTTGTAATCGCATCCATAAGGATTCTCCAATCGAAGGGTTGATTGACCTAAGGCCGAATCAAAAAGCTCAAGTTCTGCACCAGAGACGCCAACAGGATCAACACCACCAAGACAGCTGACGGAGGCTGTAGTGCCGTGCTCATCATGA
>JAPKBI010000075.1 GCA_028823475.1 Halioglobus sp.
CGCCCAGAGCGACCATTAATTCTCGCAAATCCACTTCCGGGTCGGGACGCGTGCGATTCAGTTCCGGAGGATTAGCACTACCAATCCAAGTGTCCCGCTCCACACGCGGCAACTCTTCAATATCTTCAGCCGCTTTCTTAAAACGCTCATATTCCTGCAGGCGCCTAAGAAGCTGTGCGCGTGGATCTTCTTCATCATCTTCCAGTTCGTTAGAGCGCGGCAGCAACATACGCGACTTAATCTCTGCCAGCATAGCAGCCATCAGCAGATACTCTGCTGCCAGCTCAAACTGCATAGCATCCATTAGCTCCACATATTCCATGTATTGTTCAGTAATCCGGGAGACGTCGATTTCCAGAATATCCAGATTCTGGCGCTTAATAAGGTAAAGAAGCAGGTCCAAAGGACCTTCAAAGGCCTCCAGAAACACTTCCAGAGCCTGCGGAGGAATATATAAATCCTTGGGAAACTCGGTAACCGCTTGCCCCATCACCATTGCGAAGGGCATCTCCCCCTGCAGCGCAGGTCCGGCTAGAAAAGGAGCCATTGCAGCGACAGACTGGGAGGGATCCTGACTCGCCAAAGGATCGCCATCGACCGGAGGCGTGCCGGCCTGGACTTCAGTATTGGATTCATCGACTGACACTTTATTTACCCACTTTTAGGTCACCAACAGTATACCTGACTAATGCTCAGAGAGTGAGCCTGTTCAGCCGACCATTGGTCCCACGTTGCAGGCTAGACGTGCGGCCTCTGAGGGCGCAAAGCGTCAACATCAGGCTACCCTCACTCGTTGGGAAAGAAAGAATTTGCAAGAAATGTACGGATATTCAGTGACTATCTGCCTATCAGCCCTTTCGCCGGGGTCAGGAATCTATATAATCCACTGTCCACACGCGCCCGTAGCTCAGCTGGATAGAGTAATCGGCTTCGAACCGATTGGTCGGGAGTTCGAATCTCTCCGGGCGCACCAACTTCTGCAGTAACCTTGACGAGTTATATCGCTTCAATTTGACCTTATATGTTAGAGGGTTTTCTCGCAAACGGAGTTTTCCCCCACAGATTCATGGTTTTACCCATGAGATAACAGTCAGTTACTCTTCCTCCTAGACGTTTTAAAGCTGCCTGCTGGACCCACTTTCGGGTCTGTCAGCCGGTAGAATTTGCGGGTCACTGCCAGTATAGGCTGCAGCCGCTGAGTTGGATGTATGTAGCGTCGCTCTAGGCTAGGGACCTGGGCGCCTTGGTGTCATTTCTCTACCGGAATAGTCTTTGACGTCTCCCATAGATTGCGATGTAATGAGGGGGTTTGGCCAGAAATGCGCCAGATGAGGGCACACACCGTGTTTGAGGCCTGAATGAGAAGAGTAAGATATGAGTCAGAACGTTGGAACGGGGATTAGTTGCCCGGTATGTAACGCCAGTGATAGTCACGATTTACCCGTGTTGCCCAAGGACTATGAATACCGAGTTGAGATTGCTGATGATTTCGGCATTCGGGCCTGTGACGCTTGCAGCACAGAGTTTATTTGGCCCCGCCCATCCCTCGATGAACTGCGCCGCATGTACCCCGATAACTATTATGCTTATGGCACTGAAATGGGCGGATTCTGGCAGGCTATCTACAACTGGTGGTGCCGCAGTGAAGCCAAGCGATTACTCAGTCTGTCTACAAAACGGCCACTCCACCTATTTGATATAGGCGCAGGAGATTGCCGTCGTTTCAAGGCAATGGGGTCCGGCAATCAATTTAAATTTTCCGGTGTAGAGATGAACCAGCGCATGGCACAGGCTGGCTGCGATGAAGGCTTCGATATTTCCCCAGGGACGTTCGAAGAATTTGATCTCACTGGCAGGGTTGGAACCGTCGATATATTAACCATCAATCATGTAATTGAGCACGTAACCGACCCGGCCGATACTATGCGCAAGGCCTATGAGCTGGTGGCAGATGATGGAATTTTTACTGGCCGCACTCCAAAGGTAGCAAGCACCGGGCATCGGTATTTTGGCGGCTACTGGAGTGGTTATCACTTCCCGCGTCACCTTACTTTGTTTTCCAGAGAGTCCCTTGAATTGCTGCTGCTTAAGAGTGGCTTTCGAGAGGTGGAAATAACTGAAGAGCTTAATTTATTCCCGGCACTCTCTCTCCAGAATTTTTTGGTGGGCAAATTGAAAATTCCACTGGCATTAGAGGGCGGGCATAGTCGACTGTGGACTCTCCTTGTTTTCGTTACTGCGCCACTAAGCTTTTTCGATTACTTTTTTCAACGCAGTGACTGCATGATATTTGTGGCAAAAAAATGACAGCTAGTGTTTCCAGTTCAGAGCAGGCCGGGATAGAGTTTACCGATGAAGAACGGCTTTACTACCGCAGGCCCAAAATACCTCGCCTCATTTTTGATCTATCAATGCCGTGGTTACAGGCTATTCTAGGCTGTGCACTTTTTATAGCCTATCCCTCCATCTGGAGCTGGCTGGTTGCAATTTTTGTTATTGCCGGCGGGCAACATGGCTTGTCGTTGATTGCACATGAAGCTTCCCATCTTTTAGTTTGTCCCCAAAATAAGCGCATAAATGACTGGATAGGCACGTACCTTTTCGCGGCGCCCACAATCCTGCCGTTTAACGTGTATCGGCAGCGCCATGTTATTCACCATCGCCTTGTTTCTCAGCTCGGTGATACGAAGAACGTTTATTTGAAGGATTGGCGTGGTTGGCTTTTTTTCTCTGAAGTGGTTAAGAGCATTTCCGGTGCAGACTATTTTTTAAAAGTTAAGGACGTCCTACAGACAGGAAAAGGCGATGAGTACGAAAGATTTGACACGCATCTGCGCCGTGACCAGATTAGAATAATAGTGGTTAATGCCATTATCTTTGGAGCCATTACACTGTTTGATCCTTTGCATTACGGCATACCCACGTATTACTTCATACTTTGGCTGTGGCCGATGTTAACTTTGAGTTTTTTGTTCGCAAAAATACGCGCCCTCATTGAACACCAGCCCGCTAGAAATGGAATGTCAGGGACGGAGGAAACGCCGTACTTTATGAACACGCCTGGCCCTATGCTGCGATCAGTGAAAGCGTCATGGATAGAGCGCCTGTTTCTTTCCAAAATCAACTTTCATTACCACGCGGAGCATCACCTGTGGCCGTGGATTAGTTATCAACATTTGCCAGAGATAAATTCGAGAATATGGGAGGGGCACGAGAGTGAAGAGTCCCTCATCATAAAGGGCAATTTTGTGGTTATGGGTGACACCTACATGGCTGGGATAAAAGACGTTATACGTGGAAAGTGACTTGCGAATGGGAATTCAGTACTCCCTAGTAAAAACCCAAAGAGATCCGACAGTAAAGCTCCAAGCAGCCATTGCCACGGTAGCCACAAATTGCACTATAAGATAGTGAATATCTAGTGTTTCCAAGCCAAAGTGCATCACCAATCCGTTGATGATTAACACGCCCGCGGCCAGAAAGAGGTATCGGACAAGAACTCCGCCATGGGGGGCGTTGGACGTGAATGTCCAGTAATACTGCATTGAGTAGTTGTACAGACCCGTCAGCACCACGGCTATGCTGGACCCCAGAAGGACCTGAAGTTGCAAGCCATCAACGAATATCCAGGTAAGGCCAAGGAGCGCAGCTGCACTGGTTACGCCTACGAGGATGAAGCGGATGATTTTGGAAGCTTCAGCCATATGAACGCCCTAAATTATCCATAAAAAAGACGTCTTCCGGGAACGTCGACTGAGCTTTACTGTTCGTAAATTGGAGCTTCTCATAAATACGTTATCTGTAATTCTCTATCCACCACATATAGCACATACCATGCTGGTGAACTGAGGAAGTTTCATTCATAGGGGTGGCAATGATGCTGTTATTACTTGTAAATTTTGCCGAGCATATTAACGTTCTTATATTTTTTAATACTACATTTTTTCGAGAGGATTACAATATCTGCTCTTAATTTCAGAAGGTCAGTCAGAAACATCCTCCACGGGGCGCTCACCTAGACGAAACCAACTGCCTTACAGCAGACACACCTCACTGAGCCAGATTAGTTTATGGTAGCCTTATATAAAATTTACAAAATTTTCACCGATCTCGGACCTAGATCCAGAAAATTTATTTGACAGGATTATTATGACCTATAACTTGCTAACCACAGCGCGCTTGACGATCAAAGGCCTTTTTCTGATTTGTATAGGCTTCTTTGTAATTGCGATAGCCCATAACCATTTCAATCTTATTTCTCATGGCTTTCCGCTGGACTACAACGAAGGCGGCATGCTGGTTACCACTTCGGCTATCGCGCAGTGGGTTAACCCATACTCGCTAGAGAGCCAGCCATCGCTGATCAGCCTTTATCCAGTTTTCTACAATATGCTCGTTGCGCCTCTCACGCATGTGTTCGGGAATTCATTTGAACTGCATCGCGCGGTATCGGGCCTGTTTATACTTGGATGTTGTGCTCTTTGTTATTTTCTTTGTCGACGATCATCGGGGGAGCGAACTGAAAGCTTCGTCGCTGCGGCACTTCTTTATGCGGGTCTACTGTACTATTCCACTCCGGTTGCCAGCCCCAACGCGCTGGGCTTGTTTTTGTTTCTAAGTGCTATCACCATCCCCTGGGCCAATGGATTCTCAACACGCAGCCTTGGCGTGACTATAGTGCTGGGCGTTCTGGCTTTTTACACAAAACAGTATTTCATCGCCTGCCTGGGGTATGTGGCTTTGTACATGTTTCTTGGGGAGTCGAAGAAACGTGCTATTTACTTCGGACTTTCCTGCCTTACGGTTTTTATTCTTGTTCTGACTTTAGTTCAATACACATCGCCCTACTACCTAGACGACACATTCTTTGCCGTACAATCGGGCGCCAAGATTGCATCGTCTGACGAAAAAGTGATCGAGCAGCTAAAAGAATTTTCACAGATTTATTTTCCGCTTTTGATAATTCTAGCTTTTTCTATAGCTAATAGGTTGCGCTTAAGATCAATTACAAGCGGACAGTCGACAAAGAAGTCGTGCGAAAGAAAATACCTGAACTTTTCTGACTTCAGCCAGCCATTGCTCCTACGAAAGCCAAACTATATATGGATTTGTTGTGCCTGCTCTGTAATTATCTTCGTGCTTGTACTGGGAAAGAATCGCGGTAATCACCTGACGTATGCATTTCAACTGATTTCCCCATTTTTTCTGGTGGGCACCTTCGCCCTGATGTCGCGCATACAAAAATGGCGTGGGCCGCTTAGCGTCTTGATAGTGTTCGCCTTTTATAACAGCTACACAATGTTGCCTGCAGACTTCTCCGTCAAAGAAAATAACTGGCGAAAAGTCAGGGCAGAAATTGCAAAATCGAATGACGTCTACGCGTCAACTCTGGTACTTAAAGAAATTATTGCAAAGGGTGACCCAATTTACCTTAGCGGAGGTACACGTTACTTCTTACTTGGAAATAATAAGCCGGCATTCTTAGTGAAATCCGATCCGGCCAATACTATCCCTGAGGTTTGGGAGCGTTACGTCAAAAATATTCATAAGAAAATTCGAAATCAGGAGTTTGATTTACTGCTGATAGACAACTGGATGCGTCTTCCGAATACGCAGAAAGATTCAGATGTCGATACCGAAGCTCTACTCAAAGAGTATTACAAGAAATCCTCCCGCATGATATTACCCCTGATGAAGAAGCATGGCGGCGGAGATTTTTCGCTGGAGGTTTGGAGACCAATCACAACAGATTAGCGATGGCGCTCTATATTCAAGCATAGTGAAACCGCGCAAGAGTTTTCATCGTAATTACCACGACTCACTGGGGCATTAGTGGCTGGCCCTCAATCTTCACAGCCCGATCCGCGGGTCAGTGAGACGCGGAGCTGTTGCTAGCTCTGTGTAAGCGTCCATGATACCGTTGTCTGTAACAGAAGAGCCATCGGTCCGGTCGTTACATTTGGCGCCGCGGTGGCTTTGAGTGTTTTGTCTATGGGCATGAATATACCCCGTTGCCGGTGCGAAATAGTGCTCGAGTTCTTTCCCAACTGGAGAGGCCCAATTCTAATGAACACAGTGAGTTGCGCGAGATCTCCAAGAGGATCTGCAGGGAAAATAGGGTCTTTTAAGATTTTGATTTTAAAGTGTTTTATTTAGTTTGCATGCCTGGCTTCGCATCAGTTGGTCGGGAGTTTGGACCTCTCCGAGTGCACCAACTTTCGCAGTACACGCCTGTATTTGCACACTATTAGTGTCGCTGTGCGTCTAGGGCACCGCCCTGCGCCACTGGATGCTATTCCGGAAATGGTGAGGAGCGGGGTGGGTGTGCGCTCTGTTGGGTGAGCTGGGTCTGGCCCCAACCTCATCGCAGCGAAATATACGGTGAACCGATGGTGTTTTTCATAACTGACAGGGTGAATCTGGTATGTGGCGTGATCGTCGTCGGAATCGCAGTCCTAAGCGCTATTGGGCTTAATCTATGAAACTCTCTTCATGGGGCAGGCTGAGCGACGAACATTACCCCACGACCCCATTATCGAGAGAGATCGATAACCACCCGTTCATTAAATCGGACAGTAGTGAAACGGCCATAGTGTATGGCATGGGCCGCAGCTATGGTGACGTATGCCTGAACCCGGGCGGGAGAGTCTACCTGTCTAGCGGTCTAGATCGACTTTGCAGCTTTGACGCCGCATCCGGTGAACTAATTTGCGAGGCCGGAGTCCTGCTCAAAGACATCCAAACGCTATTTGTTGCCAAAGGCTGGATGCTGCCAGTAACACCTGGCACGCAATATGTCACTGTTGGTGGCGCAGTCGCTAACGACGTTCATGGCAAGAATCACCACTCACACGGTTGCTTTAGCAACCATATCAACTGGATCAGGTTGGCCAGAACGGATCGCGAGGAGTTTATTTGTTCGCCTACCAAAGAGGCAAGCTGGTTTAACGCTACTACCGGAGGTCTGGGACTGACGGGTGTTATCAAAGAAGTATCGCTTAATCTGAGACCAGTAAGCAGCTGCTGGCTCGATACAGAGACTCTGACCTATTCAAGCCTTGCCGAGTTCTCTCAGATTAGCAAGGATTCGGAAGAGGATTGGGAGTACACGGTGTCATGGATTGACTGCAACTCCCGTAAACGTAATCGGGGTATTTTCATTCGGGCAAATCACAGCCAATCCGGAGCCGAGAGCACACCGACCAAAAGCCGTCTGCGTGTGCCACTGGTGCCTCCCCTATCTCTAGTGAATCGTGCGACTCTAACCGCATTTAATCAAGCCTACTATTTAAGCCAGAAACAGAAATCTGGAATGGGCAGAAGCCACTACCAGTCTTACTTCTATCCGCTTGATGGCATTTTAGACTGGAACCGCATGTACGGCCCCAAAGGATTCTATCAGTATCAACTGGTTGTTCCCTACGAATCTGGAATGCCAGCAGTCAAAGCAATCCTGCACGAGATAGCCGTATCGGGCCAGGGCTCTTTCCTTTCAGTACTTAAAACTTTCGGAGATGTACCCTCCCCTGGCTTGCTCAGTTTCCCAATGGAAGGTTTAACACTGGCTCTGGATTTCCCCAATAGGGGAAAGATTACGCTACAGCTCTTCCGACGCATTGACGCTATTGTGGCGGAAGCCAGAGGGCGGCTGTATCCCGCTAAGGATGCTAGGATGCCAGCAGAACTATTTGCTGAGGGCTATCCACATCTATCTGAGTTTCTGCCCTATAGAGATCCAGGACTAAGTTCCGGTTTATCAAAACGATTAATGGGCTGGTGAGTTTTCAATGAAACGCTTTGTCATAATTGGTGCAACCTCATCTATTGCAGAGCACTGTGCTCGGCTCTGGGTCGCCAAGGCGCCCATCGACTTAACGCTGGTAGCACGCAATGCGGTCCATACAAGATCTATCGCTGACGACCTCAAGGTGCGCAGCCCAGATTCAATGGTAACGGTGGTCACCGGAGATTTTGAGGACCCTGACTCTATTCGGCGCCTCGTTGACCAAATTCTGAAAGAAGGCGATGCTGACTGCGCACTTATCGCCCACGGTTCCTTAGCTGACCAATCTGCCTGCCAACAAGACCTCGCGCTAAACGCGAGAGAATTGAACATTAACGGTATTTCTCCCGTGCTATTCGCTGAAGCTATTGCCAATAGCATGGTCCGCGCGGGGCGCGGCACCCTAGGTGTCATTGGTTCAGTGGCTGGGGACCGTGGCCGAAAATCCAACTATGTCTACGGCTCAGCTAAAGGCATGGTTACCCGCTACGCTCAGGGCCTACAGCACCGTCTGGCCGGTACGGGAGTTACCGTTACTTTGATCAAACCCGGTCCCACTCGCACCCCAATGAACGCACATTTAGTCGACGATGGTCCACCGCTTGCGGATGTCGCCAAAGTTGCCGCTACGATTGTCAGCGGCATGGAAAAGCGTAGAAATGTCGTTTATGCTCCACGAAGATGGTCGGTTATTATGATGATAATTCGCCATCTGCCGCGCTTCATATTCAACAGGATGGACATTTGAGCACTAAAAAGTCCATTTCCCCGGACAGTGCATTACGGGTTGCATATTTGGCTGAACCAGATCTTGCAGCCCACCCTTCCCCGGTGCCTTCACGGCACGCGCTGATAGGTGTTGTTCAAATCATCCGTCACTACTTCAGCAAGCCCATTTACAGTGTTCAGGG
>JAPKBI010000509.1 GCA_028823475.1 Halioglobus sp.
GGTCAAGTAGGGCGCGGCCGACTGCATTGGTCGTCAACATTCGACCCTGTTCATCGAGAATGATACTGGCTACAGACAGTTGATTTACTGCACCCGCGTAGAGATCCCGCTCCGACGTCATGCGATTCAGCTTGGCGTAAATTTCGATGGCACGAGATAGGTGCGGTGTAAGCAGAGTGAGCAACTGACGCTCTGCTGCTTTGAACCGTGGCTCACTGGCGCGTCGTGAAAAGCGCAACCTGGCGAGCATGCCCTCTGGTTCAGAGGTATCTACCCCTAAAATGCGAAAAAGATTGATCGGTTTAAGGTAGTGAAGATAATAATCCGATGTCACCAGATCCTTGTCCGGCAATATGTCTTCCAACGCAATGACCTTATCCAGCGGTAAACTGACAAAAGGGTCCAGTGAGAAAAATTGTTCGCGATAGGCGCTGACTTCCCAGTCGTTAGGGTCCGCAAGGGCGACATGACTATTGTCCACACTGTCATCCTGTCGAACGCAGTTTAGGATAACCCCTTGGTCATCAGCTGAGGGTGGGCGCAGCACTAGGGAAACGACCTGGGCATCCAGTGCCTCACGCAGCGCGGGCAGCGCACTTTGCCAAGGTTGCGGCTCTAATGCGCCCTGATAAAGAAGTCCTATCAGGTTGCTGAAATCGCTGTCACTGAGTGTGGGTTTCATTAGCGGTGAATCCAGTTGGGTCTGGCGCTTATGAACTTGCGTTGGCGGCGTTCATAAAGGCTGGTTTTTCACCGCCGCCGTGCACCGCAAAGTCAGTGCCGCTCACATAGGAGGCCAGCGTAGAGGCCAAGAAAAGGCAGGCGTGGCCCACATCCGCCGGCACCGCCATGCGACCCAGCGGTATGGTTGCGCCGACAGCCGCTATGCCGTCTTTATCGCCGTAGTGTAAATGTGCTTGTTCGGTCTCTGTCAGTCCCACAACCAGCGCATTGACACGCACTTTCGGTGCCCATTCGACGGCCAGCGAGGTGCCGAGGTTCACCAGTCCTGCTTTGGCTGCGCCGTAGGCGGCGGTGCCAGGGGAGGGCCGAATGGTGCTGACGCTCGCAATATTGATGATGCAGCCGCCGGATTCCTGTTGTTGCATCACCCGGTTGACCACTTGGCTGAAGTTCAATGGGGCGATCAGATTGAGCCGAATAATGGATTCTGAAAAGCGCGGCGACGCTGTCGCAGCCTCGGCATAGGGTGCGCCACCGGCGTTGTTAACCAAAACATCGACACGGCCAAATTGCTCGAAAGCAAAGGCAACGCAGCTCTCAATCTGCTCGTAGTCGCGGACATCGCAGGCTGTGAAGAGCGCCTTGCGTCCGTTACATTCGGGGAGGGACTCAGGCTCTGTCCTGCCGCAGATGAGGACGTCGGCGCCGGCTTCGAGAAAACACTCGGTGATTCCGCGGCCCACACCTTTGCCACCGCCAGTGACGATGACAGCCATTCCACTAAAATCCAGCACTTTGTCCATAATCGATGTCTCCTGATGACCGAAATGAGCACGAGGCATCTCCGTGCTTGAGCTTAGGCCCTGATTTACCTAATATGCTCGGGCTGTGCGTATCCTAACTGAATTCCCATTGACTGGAAATTTTAGGTTACTCTTTATTTGCCAGCTCATGGAACAATACAATAGCGATTGCAAACACGGTACCACCTGACAACTCTACTAAATTAGGAATACGTTATATGACGACAGAAAGCTTGCCGGTCCTCGCCATTCTTGGCGGCACTGGGGATTTGGGAACCGGGTTGGCCCGGCGCTGGGCACAGGTTGGATATGAGGTCATCATTGGCTCGCGCACTCAGGAGAAGGCAGAAGCGGCCGTTGCTGATTTACGTGAAGTGATGGCAGAGCGGGGCGTCGCTGAAATTAGTGTCCGCGCTATGGAGAATCTGGCCGCGGCAGAGGCTGCTGATATTGTGACTATCACAGTCCCTTTTAGTCACCACTCCAGCACCCTTGAACTGGTCAAAAAGGCGTTACACGATAAGATACTGATTGATGTCACTGTGC
>JAPKBI010000510.1 GCA_028823475.1 Halioglobus sp.
TCGGAGCAGCGTTTTCGGAGGGCTGATCATTATCGCTATCGCTGCAGGCGGAAACAATGGCAAGCAGCGATATCAGACTGCACACCTTTAGTAGAGGTGAAACTCGATTTAAAGACATCACAGTAATCCCGAATTCTTTGGAGCCATCATTGAAAATAACAGAAAAACGCCATGAATCGCAATGTTTTGTGCGCCTTGAACAGGATTTTTACATTCCCAGTGGGCGGGTGTATTGGCGTCTCCGTGTGACCACTATCTGCTCCAAAGGGAACCCTCCCAGCGGCAGTAAAAGTAACGAGTGGGGCGTCGTCCTAGGCGACACTGACACGCTAACGTGTCAATATCTACAGATTCATCTGGGTTTCCCTGCCTAGGCTATAGAAACTTAAAAGACAATGAACTGGAATTCAGATAGGTAGATTTATGGCCCGTAAAACACATTACCGTGCTTGCCATTTGTGCGAGGCCATCTGTGGACTCGTGATTGAAACCGAGGGAGCGGACATTGTCTCCATCAAAGGCGACAAGGCCGACCCGCTGAGCCGAGGCCACATCTGCCCCAAAGCAGTGGCTCTGAAGGATCTGCACACGGACCCGGACCGACTGCGCGCTCCGGTGAAAAGAGTGCGCGGTGATGGCGGAGAGGACCGCTGGGAGGACATTAGCTGGGACGAGGCACTGGATACCACCGCTACCCGGCTAGCGCAGGTTATTACCGAGCGCGGGGTAAACGCTGTGGGTATCTACATGGGCAACCCCTCGGTGCACAACTACGGCATGATGACTCACCAGAGCAACCTGTTCCAACATATCCGCAGCAACAACCGTTTCTCTGCGACCAGCGTGGACCAGCTACCCCACCACCTGACCTCGTTGTGGCTGTACGGGCACAAGTTGCTGATTCCCGTACCTGACGTCGACAACACCGACTACTTGCTCATGCTAGGCGCAAACCCGCTGGCCTCTAACGGCAGTATCTGGACCGTACCGGATGTGAAGAAGCGCCTGCAGGCGCTGACCGCGCGCGACGGTAAATTGGTAGTCATCGACCCGCGCAGGACAGAAACCGCGACCATCGCCAGCGAGCACCAGTTCATCCGCCCCGGTACCGACGCCCTATTCCTGTTGGCACTGCTCAATACCCTCTTCAGCGAACACCTCACCAAGCCCGGCGCGCTGACCGCTTTCACCACCGGGCTGGATGCAGTGGCGAATGCGATCGAGACGTTTACACCGGAACTTGCCGCCGCCCATACGGGGATCAAGGCAGACGTGATACGGCGCATCGCCAGGGAATTTGCTGCCGCCGACAACGCTGTGTGCTACGGCCGCATGGGCGTCTCCACTCAGGCCTATGGCGCACTGTGCCAATGGGTGATTCAACTGATCAACATCGCCACCGGGAACCTGGACAAACCTGGCGGCAGCCTGTTTGCCACACCAGCAGTGGATACCGTTATGACCAGTAGTCCCGGAGGCCACGACCGACATCAAAGCCGCGTGCGCAACCTGCCTGAGTTTGACCGGGAACTGCCCTCCGCCTGTCTTGCAGAAGAAATCAGCACCCCGGGCGAGGGGCAGATTCGGGCACTGTTTACTGGGGCCGGTAACCCGGTGCTGTCCACCCCCAATGGACGGCAACTGGACAGAGCCCTGGAAGGGCTGGAATTTATGGTATCGCTGGACCCGTACATCAATGAAACCACACGACACGCGGACATCATTCTGCCCCCCACCTCCGCACTGGAACACGATCACTACGACATCAGCTTTCACCTTTTTGCCGTGCGCAATACCACACGTCACAACGAGGCTGTGTTCGACAAACCTGAAGGCAGCCTGCACGACTGGGAAATTTTTAATCAGTTGGGTAACCGACTGGGCAAATTGCTGGGCAAACCAGAGCAGCCTGCCATGGCACCCCATGAGATAATCGATCTGGGCCTGCAACTGGGGCCGCACAGTTCCGAGGGTCTATCGCTGGAAAAACTGCGCCAGAACCCCTCCGGCATTGACCTGGGCCCACTG
>JAPKBI010000511.1 GCA_028823475.1 Halioglobus sp.
GTGGGGTCCAGCCAATTGTGCACGCCAGGGTCAGTCACCGACAGAACGAAAGTGTAACTGCCATCGGCATTTGCGAGCGACTGCGCGCTGTTCATACAGCCGTTGCGGTCCGTAATATTATTAGTGGTACCCCATATGTTGGTGATAGGGGCGATGAAATAGTCAGCCCCACCCATGTCGACTTCCAGCACGATAGCGTGCTCGGAATCGGGTAGCTGAAAGTGGCCCATGATGTAAATTTGCCCAACCTGGGCGCCATCGTCCTCTCGATCGATAAGAAAGCTAAAGTCGTTAGGTTCTTTCTGTAGCGCTTGGTGATTCCAGCGATGGGAATTGGTTGCGTACTTGCGCATGTACTGGCCGGCCCGTTCAATTTGTTCATCGCGCCCTTGATGAGCCTGCGTGGGCGTCGGCCCCAAACGTTCAACCTGTAACTCGTTCACACGGTCCTCAGCCCAATCAAATATGACGTCGCGAATATAGAATTCAAACGCGCTATCGTCGGTCTGAACGTGATTGGCGCGTTCACCCGCCGGTCGGTTATCTACGGTTATTTCAAATCGACCCTCTTTGTCTAATATCAGGTCTTTGCCGTTGACCAAGCCGACGGTGCGCATATCTTTGTCCCACAAGGTAAAGTAATTCTCCACCAGACGTTTTTTGTGCACCCGACCGCTAATCACATACTGCTCAGAACCCTGCACAGGAATCACCCGGTATACGCTATCTGGATTATCAATCCCCCAGCGCGAGCCGGGAATATGCTGGCCGTCTACATCATGAGACAGGCGACTGATGGTAATAACTTTGGGGTAAAGTGGATCTTGGTTTAGCGCCCAGACCACTGCACTAAACATGACTTCTTTAAACGCTGCATCGAAACAGGCCCGCATATCACGTGACGGTTTAGCTAGGTCGAGCCAGTAAGCCCCCACTTGCGCGTAAACGGCCTGTAGCTCAGGCGAATTGAACACTTCCAGGGCCAGTAACTCATGCTCTCGCTGCTGCGGTGTATCGATAGGGTTGTTGACCATAACCACTGTAAAAGTCCTTCTGTGTAAACATAACCAGTTTATTTTATGCGTACGGTAATTCCGCGCAACCCATCGGTATACATATAAATTATGCGCTGATCGTTGGCACAGATAGGTGTACTGGACTTAACACAGGCCGTCGTCAAATTAAGCGTGAGACGTAGGCTAGGACAACCTTACTGAGGAGATAGTCACGGTGGACCAGCTTCCCGCTAGGCTCCAGCGCTAGTAGAGATAATTTTTTGATTTATACTCATCGTGACAGGCTTTACAGGCTTTCCCTGTCGCCGCGACCTGTGCCGCGATGGCTTTTCGATCGGTGCCCTGATCGGCAACCGTTTTTAACGCGTTTACCGCGGTTGTAAGTGCGTCCATTTTGTTTTGAAAGTCTGGCTTATTTTGCCATATTTCAGGTTTGGCGCGTGTTGTGCCTTTGTCGGATCCGTCGGGGAAGCCGCGCATGACATCCAGTGTCGTTAGCGCTGCTAATTGGTCCGCATAGCCGGCCATTTGCATCTCCTGCCAGGGCATCTCACCTTTGACCATGGAAACCATCGGGCCGAAGTTCGCAGCCACCAGCGCGAACCATGATTGCCGGTAGGACTGGGGCCCTTCTTTATCGTTATAGTGGGAAATGGCCAGTGGTGAGATGGCGAGTCCCGCCAGTACAATGATTGTGAGGGCTGTTTGGCGTCGAGAATTGGGCATATCTAGTTCCTTGTTAGTATGTTTCCAGACTTATCAGAGCGAGCAGACATTGTATTAAGGGATGGAAGCTGCTGACAAGACAAATTTCTTGGGGCCTTTAAGCGTCATGTGGGCCCATGACGACCAATTTTTTAAACCTTTCGGTCATTACGACAATTCTGAGGCTGCAATGCGCGGTGATTACGCTACCATGTAGCTGACATTTGTGGAGTGCAGACGATGGGTGCAGAGCAGCAGTGGGATTACAGTTTCGATGTGGTGGTAGTCGGATCCGGCAACGGTGG
>JAPKBI010000076.1 GCA_028823475.1 Halioglobus sp.
TTGCGGGGCTGCTCAACAGTCAGCCCATGGGGTTTTACAGCCCCTCGCAGTTAATTCAGGACGCCCGCCGCCACGGCGTCACCGTATTGTCTATCGACGTCAACCATAGCGACTGGGATCACCAGTTGCTAGACAGCCGCTCTGCACAACAGAATCAACCAGCGCTACGGCTGGGCCTGCGTTTGGTCAGGGGGCTAAGCCGGCAAGGCGCGCAGAGAGTGATAGAAGCGCGACAACGCAACCCTTTTCGCCAGATCAGCCATTTGCGTCAGTGGGCCGCTCTGAACAAACGCGACATGGAGGCACTAGCAGATGCAGACGCTCTGCAATCGCTGAGCGGACATCGGCATCAGTCTCAGTGGCAAATCATGGCACTGGAACAACCCAAACCCTTGTTACGCGATGAACAGTACCAGAACGCCAGTTACTTCGACGATGGCGTGCAGTTGCCCGCACCACAGATAGCGGAGGAAGTCCTCTCAGACTACCGCGCCACCGGTCTCACCTTGCGCGCTCATCCATTGAGTTTGTTGCGTGACCGCGCCCCTTTCAACCGCTGCAAGCGCCACACCGATCTGGCATCCATTGGGCATAAACGTTTCGTGCGCATCGCAGGGCTAGTCACCTGTCGCCAGCGTCCGGGAACTGCCTCGGGCGTTTTATTTCTTACTCTGGAAGATGAAACTGGCAACAGCAATATCGTAGTATGGGAACGAACACAGCAACACTTTCGCCAAGCGTTGATGAACGGAAAACTGTTACTGGTGAACGGCATTGTGGAAACCAAAGATAACGTCACCCATGTGATCGCCGGCGCTCTGTACGATTATTCTCATGAGCTAGATAATTTGTCCGTACAGTCACATGACTTTCATTAACGTATTGGGCACGGCAATGCGGATAAGGGCTCATCGCCCTCAACGGGCATGCGGCATAACAGAGGGCAAACTCAACCATCCGCCAAAAAAGGATCGCACTCCAGCGTGCGAAGGGTCGCGACCAAAAAACTGGCGCCGACCAGTAGTGTACCAACTGCAGCCGTATCGAAAGCTTCCGGACCCGCGTCAACGATAGCCTGAAGATCAATCAAAAATTCCTCAGCCGTTACCTGCGCCTCTGGCGGAAACCGCCCGATGTCAGATTGTGCGGCTTCGACAATAGGCAATAATTCTTCAGCATCTTCATAAACACTAGGCGGAGCCTCATCATTGAACACGGGCACGTCATCGGTCACCAAAAGCTCGCGAGTCAACGCTTGTGCAGTAAGAATCTGCTGCTCAAGCTTAGGAAAGTCAACAGCATCGATATCATCTTTCACAGTGTGATAGCAACCATTGTTAGCGTCAGTAAAGAACACCGCAGGAACACTAGAGTCCGTCAGTACAGCGTGATCGCTGCGCCCTTGTCCGAAGATCAAACTTAACATTACTGTATCTAGGCTAGATGCTTCTCGTGCCCGATCTGAGGCTTCGACAAGGTTCGCACCGCCAGTTTCAGCACCTACTAGTATGGTGTAATTCCTCAACGACGGGAGCAAATTGGCACCCTGAATATCGAAGTTTACGTAAGTAATCGTTTGCTCCAATGGAAAAACAGGGTTCTCGACATAGTATTGCGCGCCGACAAGACCGTCTTCCTCACCATCCCATAGCGTCACGATAATGGACCGGCGCGGAACACCATCGGCAACGATGGATCGCACAACGTCGATGACGGCCGCAACACCTGCTGCGTTATCGTTGGCTCCGTTACAAATATCATCCTCGGCTGTTTTCCCCGCACAGACATCGTCAGAGCCATGACCATCATAGTGCGCCCCGATCATCACATATTCATCTGCCAGTTCTCCGCCAGGCACAAGAGCAAGAACGTTGGTACCCACATCGTAGTGTTGAAGATAGCCTTCTATGCCCTGCGCGGCAGGAAATATTGGCTCAGCAATTTTCGCCAGCTCCTCGTAAAGAAAAGACTGTGCCAGCAAGGAGCCAGCTGACAGGTTGTCACGCCCGCCCATCTCATCCGAGGCAAGCGTCTCTACCATAAAGAAGACACTTGGCGCACCTTCAATGGATGTATTCTCTGAGTCGTCTGAACAACCAACTATCGCAACCAGTGTTGCCATGAATGCCGTTATAATTTTATTACGCATCAAAGTGCTCCTTGGGAGGGTGTTCGATACATCTTACAATACGTATAAGGTCTAAAATAGAGCGAAATGAGCATGTTTTCGCACTGATTCTATTACCTGGATTTGAGAGATTCGCAAAATGGCTAAGTCAGACACATCAATGCGTATTGAGGTATCCCAACCAGCACTCGGAATTACAAATGTGCTTTGCCTATCTGGCACAAAAATCAGGAACAGTCATAAGCGAGGCCGCACCTGTAAGGCACCTAGAGAGGCGATCGCCCTTTATTCGCGGCAATGCGCATCCGCAGTGCATTGAGCTTAATAAAACCCTCTGCGTCTGCCTGATTGTAGGCGCCGGCGTCCTCTTCAAAGGTAGCGATGTGCTCATCAAATAGACTGTCATGGGATTGACGGCCGGCGACGATCACATTGCCCTTGTAAAGTTTGAGTCGTACCTTACCGTTCACCACCGTCTGGGAATCATCAATAGCAACCTGCAGCATCCTGCGCTCGGGCGACCACCAGTAGCCATTGTAGATAAGCTTGGCGTAGCGCGGCATCAACTCGTCCTTTAGATGAGTCACTTCCCGGTCCAGCGTCAAAGACTCAATAGCCCTGTGCGCCTTTAGCAGGATCGTGCCACCGGGTGTTTCATAACACCCACGCGCTTTCATCCCGACGTAACGGTTTTCTACAATATCGGCACGGCCGATGCCATTGGCTCCACCGACCTTGTTCAGGTACTCCAGCAGAGTGGCCGGACTCATCGCCTCACCGTTGACTGCCACGGGGTCGCCACGCTCGAAATCCAGATCGATATAAGTCGCCGTATCTGGCGCCGCTTCAGGGCTGACACTCCAGCGCCACATGTCTTCCTCAGGCTCCGTCCAAGGGTCTTCCAACAGGTCACCCTCGTAGGAAATGTGCAGAAGGTTGGCATCCATGGAATACGGCGATTTCTTCTTCGCAGTGGAAAAATCTACGGGGATATCGCGACTCTTACAGTAAGCCATCAACGATTCTCTTGACGTCAGGTCCCATTCACGCCAGGGCGCGATAACTTTGATACCCGGTTTTAACGCATAAGCACCGAGTTCGAAGCGCACCTGGTCATTGCCTTTGCCCGTCGCACCGTGAGAAATCGCAGAGGCGCCGGTCTCATTGGCAATCTCAATCAGTCTTTTGGCTATCAACGGCCGCGCAATAGAGGTGCCGAGCAGATACTCTCCTTCATAAATAGTATTGGCACGAAACATCGGAAAGACAAAGTCACGCACGAATTCTTCACGCAGGTCGTCAATATAGATTTCTTTGACGCCCATCGCCTGAGCCTTGGCACGTGCAGGTTCGACTTCCTCGCCCTGGCCAATATCGGCCGTAAACGTCACCACTTCGCAGGCGTAATTGTCCTGTAACCAACGCACAATGACTGACGTGTCCAGACCACCGGAATAGGCCAATACAACCTTGTTTACATCTGACATTTGGTGCTCCTCGGAGCTAGGGTCAAAGAGGCCGCGTATTCTAACGCTGGGGAGGCTTAATTCCCAGCCCCCAATCTCTTAAATGAGGCCACGCTGTAAAGAGTCTATCCTGTTTTGTGGTAGAATCTTCGCCTGTCTTTTACGCCATAAGGTTCCTCGTGATCGAACTGACCATTACTCGCCCCGATGACTGGCACGTGCATCTGAGGGATGGGCCCGCCCTGCAGAACACCTGCGCAGACCTAGCGCGTTACTTCGGTCGAGCAGTCGTTATGCCCAACATCGAGCCTCCGGCAGCGACGGTTGCACAGGCACTCGACTATCGTGACCGGATCACGACCGCTATGAGCACGCTGCCACGCCAGTTTGAACCGCTGATGGTGCTTTATTTGACCGATCAGACCACGACAGCCGAGGTTCGATTGGCCGCCGCCACAGCGAGTGTGCATGCCGTCAAATTGTACCCGGCGGGCGCAACCACCAACTCTGCGGCAGGTGTGGCTGAATTGGAAAAACTCTTTCCGACTCTGGCCGCTATGGAAGAGGCTGACCTACCCTTATTGATTCACGGCGAGGTCACTGATCGTGATATCGACATTTTCGATCGGGAAAAGGTCTTCATTGATCGACACCTGGCGCCAATCGCAGCACGTTTCCCGTCCCTGCGTATGGTGCTGGAACATATCACCACCGCCGATGCCGTGCAGTTCGTCAGCGCCGCGGGCACGAATGTCGCCGCGACCATTACGCCACACCATCTAATGTTCAACCGCAACGATATGCTGGTGGGTGGCATCCGGCCCCACTATTATTGTCTGCCAGTACTCAAACGCAATATTCATCAGGAAGCGCTGCAGGCAGCCGCCATTTCAGGTAACCCCAAGTTCTTTTTGGGATCTGATTCCGCGCCCCATAGCACCGCCAGCAAAGAGAACAGCTGTGGCTGCGCCGGCATATACTCCGCCCATGCAGCACTCGAATTCTACGCCGAAGTGTTTGAAAAACTCGATTCTCTAGAGAAGCTGGAGCCTTTCGCGTCTCACTTTGGAGCCGATTTCTACCGCCTACCCCGCAACGAGGATACGATTACTTTGCGCAAAAAAAGTTGGGAAATTCCGGCAAAAATTCCTCTGGGAACAACTACGCTAACGCCGCTGTGCGCCTCAGAATCAGTCGCCTGGCAGGTCATTAATGCCGGAGCCAGCGTGTGAAAATCATTACGAAACACGAAATCAACGATCGCTTCCGCGGGTTCCTACCCGTAATAATCGATGTGGAGACCGGTGGCTTCATTGCGGGCACTGATGCCTTATTGGAAGTGGGCGCGACCACCGTGCGCATGGATGACGACGGGCAACTGGCGGTACACCGCACCTACAATTACCATGTCAAACCCTTTGAAGGCGCAAATATCGAGCAAGCGGCGCTAGATTTCACCGGCATAGACCCCTATCACCCCTTTAGAGAGGCTGTCACGGAAGAAGAGGCTCTGGGAGAATTATTCAACGTCGTGCGTAAGGAGATTCGCGACCGACAATGTACCCGCGCCATCCTCGTCGGACACAATGCACACTTCGATGCGGGTTTCATCACCGCAGCGGCGGAGCGCTGCGGCATCAAGCGCAATCCGTTCCACCCCTTTTCATTCTTCGATACGGCTACTATGGCCGGCCTGGCGTTCGGGCAAACCGTACTAGCCAAAGCCTGCGCGGAAGCCGGCATTGCTTTTGACAACAACGAAGCACACTCCGCTGCCTATGATGCGGAACGCACAGCAGAATTGTTTTGTGACATCGTCAACCGCTGGAAAGAATCGGGCGGGTGGTTACCCGAGTTTAGCTGACGCATGGGACATAAGCCCCGACTAGTCTTCTCCACTAATCTGGTTCAGCAGCAGATGCAACTCCGACATTAATCCCTCAATGTTATCGATACCCAGCAACTTGTACTTCAGGGACTCCTCCAACGGCAGCAGCTGCAACAGCGTATAGCCGACCTGCCAGGCATCATTGTAATCCACGCGAAGGTTCATGCGCTGGACATGCGGATGTGTTTCGAGGCTGCGCAGTACGTCCAGCAATGACAACCACTCTTCAGTTAAAGGTGTCGCAACGGTAGGCTGCAGCAGGTCAACTTGCCCCACGACTAAGCCATTCGAGCGCGTGTGAGTCTTGCGCAAATCAAAGCGCTGGGCTCCTTCGATGGTAATTCCGAGCAGGCCATTGGACAGTTGATCCCAGTCCACGATACGGGCACACGTGCCGTAGTCACCCAACTCAGGTACTGCACGACCACGCTCCCCGACTTCGCCGCCATGGCGTATCCACACCACACCGAATGGCGTATCAGTCTTCATGCTTTCGCGCACCAAATCGAGATAACGCTGTTCAAAAATTTTTAGCTGCACACGGCCGAAGGGCAGCAACACCCCCGACAGCGGAAACAACGATAACTCAGTCATACGTCACCTTCGAAAGCCAGCACCTCCGGCAAACTCTGCAGCTCAAGTTGGGCCAGCCGGACCAAAGCCTGCTCACGGTTATCGCCGCAGAATTCGCGTTCCGCTTTAAAAGCGTCACACAAATCAGGACGTCGCGCATCCCCAAACAAGATACAGCGCATATTCGGGCTTAAGTGAACACAGGACATTCCAGCCGGCTTGCCGTTTGGCATAGCGTAAAAAGGCTGATGAATTGAGATGGCAATACAACAGGCGCCGCAGTCTGTTCGACACTCCATCAGACGCGGAGCCGCTGCGCTCGTGCGAATTTAATGCCAAGGCAATTCACACGATGCCCTCAGGACCTAAAGGTTTAAATACGAGAATTAAACGTGGCAGGAGTAATAACGCACCCAATACCGCAGCCGCCATAGCCAGAACAGTGAGCAGTCCAAAATAAATACTGGGATTAAAATTAGACAGCGTCAGTGTCGAAAATCCGACCACTACCGTCAGTGTAGTGTAGTACATCGCACGACCGATGCTATTGTGACAGCGATACATGGCGGCACAATAATTCCGATCCACCGCGAACTCTTTGATAAAACGATGAACGTAATGAATGCAGTCGTCGACACCGATGCCCACCACGATAGCGGCGATAGTAATCGTCATGATATCCAACGGAATACCCAAAAGGCCCATAGCGCCCAATACCAGGCCCGCGGCCAGCATATTGGGCGCCAGCGTAATTAAAGCCAGAGAAAGTGAGCGAAACAACAGCAAAAACATAATGAGGATGGCGCCAAAGACGGCACCAAGCGTGAGTATCTGTGACTGAAACAGACTTTGTAACACATTATTATAAAGAACCAACATACCGGTAAACTCTATCCGCTCCGGCGCCAAACCAAGGGGACCTTCAAGATGCTCACGCACGCCGCGCAGAAAATCATCTCGGCGCAGATCTTTACTGGTTTCTCTCACACGCACCGTCAATCTCACCTGTTCATTCGTTTCAGAAAAATAAGGAGAGACCATCAGTTCTTTCAGATCATCGGGGAAGCTCTTTTGTACGATCGCCAGTTCAACGCCACCGATATCTTGCCCCATCAAATCTTTCACCACCGCGAATACAGTTGACAACGACAGCACTTTACCTGTCTCAGGCAAGGAGTCGATGTAGTTGTGCACCCGATCAAGCTCGCGCATACCTGCCAAACTAAACCAGTAGCTGGGCTGAAAATTGTCTGCTGAACTGGCGAACTCATCCGTGTCATTTGCGAACTCATCGTCCCAGTCATCGTCACCGAAGTCATCGCCTAAGGCGAAGGGATCATCGGCGGATATTGGTATCGCTTCCGAGCTGGACGCGACAAGCTCTAAGCCCGGCAATGGCACGTCCCTGTCGGGGGGCGAAATAATAATATCCAGAGGGATAGTGCCGCCTAGCATGGTATCCAACAATTCCATACCTTGGTAGATTTCCGTCGTTTTTTTGAAATAATCAATGAAGCGGTTTTCTACCTGAAGGCGACTGATGCCGACGACCACAAGAACAACCAACAAGCCACTGACCAACAAAACACTGTTTCCATGCCGGTCGGTCAGACGAGCGAAGAACGCGGTGAGCGCCGGATCGCTTCCCGAATGGTGATGCGGTTTACCCTCCGGCCAAACGAGCATCAGGCAGGGCACAACAACAAACGACATCAGCAAAGCCACGCACACACCAACCGTCATCATCCAGCCAAAATCGATGACCGGCTGGATGCCCGACACTACCAGAGACATGAAGGCTACTATCGTTGTAAGGCCGGTGTAAAAACACGGTACCGCCATCAGCTTCATACTCTGCAGCACGCGCTCGTGAAAATCTCCGCCTGGATCCTCAGCATGTAACTCTCGGTAGCGCACTATCAGGTGGATAGCCATGGCCAGGGAGATGATGAGTAACACCGCAACAAAATTAGACGAGATGACCGTCATGCGCCAGTCCAGTGCACCGAGCAGACCGAGCATGATCAGCACCGTCCCGGCACAGGTAACCAGTGGAATCACAACCCAACGCACACGACGAAAAATAATAGCCAGCGCCACCATCATGATGCCCAAAATCGCACTGCCGAAAACCACTAGATCATTACTGACGAAGCTCACCATGTCCGCAGCAATCATCGGCACCCCGCCGACAAACAATCGAGCGTGACCCGCATACTGGGCAGCAATATTCCGCACGTTTTGCACCAAGAGCTGATCTCGCTCCAGCACGACCGCCGAGCGAATTTTGAACGCTGTCTCGATAGACTCCAGCTCCCTGCGCTGTGATGCGGAGAAATTTTCACTATTACGCTTGGCCCGCAGGGCTTCACGCGCATCCAGTAATTCAAAATAGAGGTCGTCACGATAAAGGTTGATCTGTACAGCACTGATGAGACCGTCACGACTCACCAGCAGATCGGCATAAATTGGACTGGTCGTAAATTCTAGCAGCACCATATCCAGATCCAGATCCGGCTGCTCCAGCGTAGGCAGGGGGTCAACGGATATCATATCCGACAGCGTAACGGGCGGACTCTCCAACAGCGGCACATC
>JAPKBI010000512.1 GCA_028823475.1 Halioglobus sp.
TGAGCATTGCTGCTATAAGTTCGCATATCTACTGTATCCCTGAGGTCCGGAATGACAACGCTAAACCAGCAAAAAAACACTGGTCTTAACTCTCAACTTAAACTCGATTCTACTCTTGGATTGCTCGAAAGTATGCCTCAACACATCTCACCCAGCAACGTGTTTTTAGGGACAATTCACATTATTTGTTACGAAAAGAAGCAGCAAAAGAGCCATAACCGTGTTCTTACACCACATTGAGTGTGTGAGTGCTCACTTATCATGCGATAACACTGCGGCGGTGCTCAGCGGTGATCAGTTGTAAGTATGCTCTTCCAGCGGGTAACGGCCCGCTTTGACCGCGTCGACAAAGGCGCGGAGACCGCCGGCAATACTGGACTGGTCTTGCATGAAGTTTTGTACGAATCGTGCAGTGTGCTGCGAAAGTCCGAGCAAGTCGTGCATGACTAAAACCTGCCCATCGGTATCGCGTCCTGCACCGATACCAATGACGGGAATATCCAGCTTCCGAGTGATATCGGCGGCCAGGTGCGAGGGCACGCACTCCAGCACCACCAAGCTAGCGCCGGCGTCCTGAATTTCCACAGCATCTGCCAAAATAGACTTGGCCTCCTTGGGTGTCCGCCCCTGTACTTTGAAGCCTCCAAACGTATTGACAGATTGGGGCGTGAGGCCGAGGTGGGCGCACACAGGAATTCCACGCTCTACCAAACTGCTGATGGTGTCGCTCAGCCAAGTGCCGCCTTCCATTTTCACCATATGCGCACCTGCTTGCATAAGTTGAGTGGCGCTCTCCATAGCCTGTTGCGTGGTTGTATAACTCATAAACGGAAGGTCTGCGATAACCAGTGATTTCGGCTCTGCGCGGCATACGCACTGGGTATGGTAGGCCATGTCGGAGATCGTCACCGGTATAGTACTGTCGTGGCCCTGTAGCACCATGCCCAGAGAATCGCCCACCAGAATTGCTTCTGCGCCTACCTCGCTGATAATTCGTGAGAAGGTGGCGTCATAGGCAGTGATACAGACAAACTTTTCACCGCTGGTTTTCATCTTCTCCAGGGTGCTAATCGTAATTTTACCCATGACTAAAGTCCTGTCTGATTCTTTGTCATTACTTCAGGTTCTGCACGGCAGCAACACTATCTAAAAAATGTCGGGTTGAAGTAGTGGCGCCCACTGCGAATATCGAGCAAATAATTCACCAGGTCTTTGTAATCTGCTGCGTTGTTTGCCAGGTCGATTTCGTTGGCGTTTACGATAAGCAATGGAGCGCCATCGTAATATAGAAAGAACTCACTGTACACTTCGTTTAGTCGTTCAAGATAGCTCCTGTCTATGTTTCTCTCGATGGCTAAACCCCGGTTTTCGATACGAGATAACAAGACATCGGTGGATGCCTGCAGGTAAACGACAAGGTCAGGCTTAGGCACATCTATGGTGAGCTGTTTGTAGACTTTGTCGTAGAGCTGATACTCATCTCTATCTAGGTTGATCCTCGCAAATAGCGGGTCTTTTTCGATTAGAAAGTCGGTCACGCGCGCGGGCTCGAAAATGTCAGCCTGACGTATGTCCTGGATCTTTTGGGCCCGTTGAAAGAGAAAAAACAATTGGGTCGCTAAGGCTGCTTGCTTGCGACGCTGGTAGAATTTTTCTAGAAATGGATTCTCTTCAGCTTCCTCAAGCAGCACAGCATAATTGAAGCTGGCGGCCAGTTTTTTGGCGAGGGTTGTCTTGCCTACCCCTATGGAGCCCTCCACGGCAATGAAGGCAGGCGGGGTGCGCCCCTTCAAATCAATCTTGATAGCCCCTGTGTCCGGCATTAGGCATGGCCTCTTTTGTGCTACCCGCTTTGCGAGTGTTAGTTGACTCGCAGCGGGTATTCAGTTCTGATCAGGTCTGCATCTGTGCACTGTTGCAATAACGTATCCAGATCACTTCCACCTGGCAATACCAGATTAGTGTCGCTGATTTCACGCAGGGGATACAGCACGAAATTGCGTTGTTGCATGCGCGGGTG
>JAPKBI010000513.1 GCA_028823475.1 Halioglobus sp.
TCATCACGTGGCGGTGTGTCCAGCATCATCTGGAATCCAATGCTACTAGCGTCACGACCGGCTGCTTCCGCGTACTCCAGAATCTTTGATTTTGACGCAACAACCTGTTCATCACGCATCTGGGAGATCGCCAGCCAGCCATCACCCAGTTCACCCGTCCTTTTCATCGCGGCCTCTGCAGACCCGCCAATCCAGATGGGTAAAGCCCCACCCTGGGGCGGTTTCGGTTCCATCGCAATCGCCTCAAACTGGTAGAAGTCACTGCTCGCACTAACACTTTCTTCAGACCAGTATCGTCGAAGCAAATTGATTGCTTCATCCATACGTCGACCGCGATTTCCGAACTCCTCCCCAAGGGCTTCGTATTCGGATTCCTGCCAGCCAACTCCGACACCGAGCCTGACCCGGCCACCTGACAACGTGTCCAGCGTGCTGACCTGTTTTGCCGTTAGTGTGGGATTGCGCTGAGGCAATACCAGAACCTCGGTACCAAGACCGATACGATCAGTTGCCGCGGCAATAAACGACAACATAACGATCGCTTCCATTATTGGCATCTGCGGTGGGTACATGGGCGCTGCACGTGTGTCAGTGGGATGACCCATGACCACATGATCAAACATATCCAGTTGATCAAAGCCTATTTGCTCAACTGCCTGAGCCAACTTGATGATGCCCTCCGGACCCCATCTGTAGCTTACCGAGGGAAACTCTACCGACAACTTCATTTAAACAATCCAGTCTGACTTAATCCTCTAGCATACCAAACTCCCGATTTGATGATATTGTGACTTTCCATCCTCATAAAAACCTCTAAAAAGGACATCATTATGCTGAGCCTATCCATCCCCGAACACGTAGAACCCATCCGCCAAAAAGTCCTGAACTTTATTGAACAAGAGATTTATCCGGTCGAAGCAGAACTCCTTGCGGACAAGGTCAGCAGTCGACGCGGAGACCTCATGAAAGGCCTCATGCAAAAGGCCAAAGACCAGGGTTTATGGGCCCTGGGTCACCCGGAAGAAATCGGCGGCGGCGGCCTGCCTTTCATGGACTACGTTTTCGTCAATGAGGTCGTCGGCCGTTCAGAAATCGCCACCGTTGCCCTTGGCACGCATTCGCTACAGGACTCGATCATGTTGCACCGCTACGCTAATGATAAGTGGCGCAACAAATACCTGGAACCCCTGGTTGCCGGTGAAGTATTTCCAAGTTTTGGCATGACCGAGCCTGCCGTTGCAAGTTCAGACCCGACACAACTGCAGACCAAGGCGGAACTTGAGGGTGATGAATGGGTGATCAACGGCCGGAAGTGGTTCACCTCTGGTGCTGGAAACGCTGCCTATACTACCGCTATGGTTCGAACAGAGTTTGATGTCCCTGACCACTCCGCTTTCTCGATGATAGTCGTGCCGACCGACACCCCTGGATATAACATTATTCGAGATGTGAAGGTCATGGGCCAGGCAGATGGTCACTACGAGGTCGCCTATGACAACGTGCGTGTGCCCAAGGAGAACTTGCTTGGTCCACGCGGCCAGGGATTCAAGATAGCCCAGGACAGACTGGGCCCGGGAAGAATCTTCCACTGCATGCGGTGGCTCGGCCAGGCACAGCGGGCATTCGATCTCATGTGCGACCGGGCAAACAACCGTGTTGCCTTTGGCAAAAACCTTGGTGAACACCAGCAGATACAAAAGTTTATTTTTGACACTGCCGCTGAAATTCAGGCATCAAGGCTCCTCACCCTGCATGCTGCACAAAAAATAGATCAGGGCGACGAGGCCAGGATCGAGATTGGTTTAATCAAGGTGTTCGGCGCAAAAATGCTACACAACTCCATTGACCGCGCGATACAGGTTCACGGCGCACTGGGCGTAACGGAAGATACACCACTAGAGCGCATGTATCGGCATGCCCGATATGCCCGGATTTACGACGGCGCCGATGAGGTCCATGTTATGACCACGGCCAGACGTATTCTCCGAGTCTATAACGACGGTGCAAAATTCGACTTCGG
>JAPKBI010000514.1 GCA_028823475.1 Halioglobus sp.
TATGGGTCGAGACCATCCGGCGCAGTACCTGTGGAACGTGTTCGGCACAAAAAGGTTGCGGTCATGGGCTGCTTAACCGCATCTCTGAAGGTAAGCGCGGTTATGTGCGAGCATTACCTGGAGATCAGTCCGTTGAGGATTACAAAGTCGATGATCAGGTCCTTATCAGTATTCCTGAAGAGGTGATTTTGCGGGGCTCTTTCATTGCTTACATTCTCCCGTTGCTGAGTATGCTGGCTGGCGCGATGGCGGCCTCCTCTTTTTTAGCAGGCCAGCAGGATGTGCTGGCGGTCGCTGGTGCGGCTGGGGGCTTGGCTGCGGGCTTTGCCCTGGTTCGCTGGCACGGCATTCATCATAGGCAGGATCCGGACTTTCAGCCGGTTCTTCTGCGTATCGATTCCTCGGTCGCGGAAGCGGTGACGTTTCGCTAATACTTCCTGCTAGGCTGACATTTCATTAATTGCACTGGATCAACGGTATGACTACTAAGCTGCGCTTATCTGGCTTTCTTTTTCTGGTTGCATTTTTGTGCGTTACGCATGCAATATCGGCGACCTCATTGCCAGATTTCCGCCAGATCGTGCGCGAGCATTCGCCCGCCGTTGTTAAGATTATTGTGGCACAAAGCCCCAGCCAAAAGGGTCTTGAGCAGCCGGGGCAGGAACAAATTCCTGAGGAGCTGCGCCGTTTTTTTGAGTTTCGGGGTGCCCCGCCTCTCGAACGTGAGCGCATGGGCATGGGGTCGGGTTTTATTATTTCCGACGACGGCTTCATTCTTACCAACAATCATGTGGTGGAGGGGGCCGACAGTGTCTTGGTGCGTATGAGTGATCGTCGAGAGTTCGTGGCAGAGATTGTCGGCACAGACCCCCGCTCTGACCTCGCACTTTTGCGTATAGACGCTGCGGGTCTGCCTATGCTCACGCTGGCGGATAATGATGACCTTGAAGTGGGGGAGTGGGTATTGGCCATCGGTTCGCCTTTTGGTCTGGATTACTCGGTCACCGCAGGTATTGTCAGTGGGAAGGGGCGCAGCCTTCCTACGAAAAAAAATGAAAACTACGTGCCTTTTATACAGACAGATGTCGCTATTAACCCTGGCAACTCCGGAGGGCCATTGTTCAATCTCGATGGAGAAGTCGTCGGCGTTAACTCCCAGATATTCACCCGTAGTGGCGGCTCCATAGGGCTTTCATTTGCCATTCCAAGCTCGGTGGCAAGTAATGTTGTTGAGCAATTGAAGAACAACGGACGAGTGACGCGGGGCTGGTTGGGCGTCACCATTCAGGATGTCGACAAAACACTCGCACAGTCCTTCGGTTTAAAGCGCGCGGGTGGCGCACTGATCGTAGATATTTCCAATGATGGCCCCGCTGCCAAGGCGGGATTACGCAGTGGAGATATTATTGTGAAATTTGATGGCAAGCCTATCCCTACGTCAGCTGACCTGCCGCACGTGGTAGGGCTGGTTGCCCCTGGTTCCACCGTAGAGGTAGAACTGGTGCGGGATAAAAAGCCTCAGACCATTAGCGTTAAAGTGGGAGGTCTGGAGTCAGATGACAGCTATACATTGTCAGCAGGAGACGTTGACGAGCATCGTGGCGGTCGGCTTGGGATGGAGGTGGAGTCTCTCTCTCCTGAGAGCTTGGAGCACTTGGGCGTCAGCGGCGGCGTGGTGGTACGTCGGGTTGAGTCTGGTTCAATTGCGGCGGAGTCCGGTATCAGGGTTGACGATGTCATTACCCTTATCGACATCAGCCCTATTCAATCCGTCGAGACATTTGAGCGCGCCGTCGACACGTTAAAGGATGGAGGTTCTGTCCCCCTGCGTTTGATTCGTCAAGGCTCTTCTTTGTTTATTGCGCTTAAGCTGCCGGATTGATTCCTGCGAAATAGTGTAGGCTCACTGTCGATGCCCGCTGTCTGGGTCAGCATAGCGGTTGTCTGTGCATTGGGGTACAATCGCGCGTTTTTGCGGGCTAAGGGGTAGGCGTATTGCCTGCTTCAGTCCTGCTGTTAA
>JAPKBI010000515.1 GCA_028823475.1 Halioglobus sp.
GGTGAAGGCTGGGCGAAGAGCATTTTGTTTAATGAGTCGGTGCGCGCTGGGTTCAGTACCTTTTTTGAACGTGAAGATACCTTCACCCTCGGCGTCTGCAACGGTTGTCAGATGGTCTCTGCGCTTAAGGAGTTGATTCCCGGTGCTGCATTGTGGCCGCGCTTTGTGCGCAATCGCTCGGAACAATTTGAGGCGCGGTTGGCTTTGGTGCAGGTCGAGTCTAGCTCTTCGATTCTGTTGTCGGACATGGCGGGCTCGCACCTGCCCATCGCGGTGGCACATGGAGAGGGTCGTGTTCAGTTCCCTAGTGCCCAGTCGCAGAGGGATTGTGAAGCCAGTGGTGCTGTGGTGTTGCGTTATATAGAGAATGACCTTGCGCTGGCAGATCGGTATCCGGCCAATCCTAATGGGTCTCCAGCGGGAATCACAGGTCTAACCAGTGAGGATGGCCGTGCCACGATCATGATGCCGCATCCAGAAAGGGTCTATCGCACGATTCAGCACTCTTGGACACCTCCCCAATGGGGTGAGGATGGGGGCTGGTTGCGGATGTTTCGTAACGCCCGCCGCTGGCTGGGATGAGCGTGATGCCGAAACGCCCCTTGTGGCCGCGGCCTGTTAATTTATAATGGCGCACTTTTTTACGTGGGGGCGCACCCAGTCCCTGAATTTTTTTTCAGTTAGAGCGACACTATGTTAAATAAGTACCCGCTGTGGAAATACCTCCTTGTGCTGTCTACGTTGCTCCTCGGCCTGTTCTATGCGGCGCCCAATTTGTACGCACCCGACCCGGCACTGCAGATTGCCGGACAAAGCAGCTCACAACAGATTGACGACAAAACCTTGCGTCGAGCATTAAATGCGCTGGATGAGGCGGGGATCGTCTATTTTGGGCAAACTATTGATGCTAGCGGTCGTCAGGCTCTGTTGCGCTTAGAAGATGCAGATCAGCAATTGGTAGCACAGGCCAGAGTCTCGCGCGCCTTGGGGGATGGGTTTATCGTGGCGCTCAACCTGGCTCCGACAACGCCAGACTGGCTTAGCGATTATGGCGGTCAGCCGATGAAATTGGGGCTGGATCTCAGTGGTGGCGTACATTTCAAGCTCGAAGTGGATGTTGACGCAGCGGTAGAGCGCCGTATGGAGTACTTCGTCAATGATACTAAGCGGGCGTTGCGAGAGGATCGTATTCGTGGGCTTGTCAGGCTCAATTCTCAGGAGAAATTAGAAGCACGCTTTCAAACCGAGGCATTGCGCGAGCAAGCGCGGGAGATTATTGCACAGAACAGTCCGGAGTTGGAGATCGAGCGTGCCGAGGAGGGCGATAGTTGGAATCTGTTAGCTGCGATGTCGCCGCAGGCGCGTGACGAAATTGAGAGTTACGCTGTCAGCCAGAATCTCACCACGTTGCGCAACCGGGTTAACGAATTGGGTGTGTCTGAGCCTCTGGTGCAGCGTCAGGGCAAGAACCGCATTGTGGTTGAGCTGCCGGGCATTCAGGACACAGCAGAGGCCAAGCGTATTTTGGGCAAGGTGGCTAATCTCGAGTTTAGGTTGGTGGCTAATAGGGATGCCGCTCAGTCGGACAAACAGCGTTTTGAGTACCGCAGTGCTGACCGCAGCGGCTCGAGTGAGTGGTTAGAGCGCGATGTCATTATCACCGGGGAACGGGTTTCAACCGCGCAGGCCAGCTTTGACCAGAACGGGCAACCCAATGTGCAGATCAGTTTGGACAGTGAGGGGGGCACATTGATGTCTCGAGCCACCCGCAACAATATTAAGCGTCGCATGGGCGTGTTGTTCATCGAGCGTAAGTATCGTACTCGCTATGAAGTCGATGAGGAGGGCGCCGAAGTCATCGTGAAGGTTCCCTACGATGAGAGAAAGATACTCACGGCTCCGGTTATCCAGTCAGCCCTTGGTGCTCAGTTCCAGATCACCGGTCTCGACAATCCACTGGAATCTTCGGAGTTGGCGTTGATGCTGCGTGCCGGTGCGCTAGCAGCGCCCATCAC
>JAPKBI010000077.1 GCA_028823475.1 Halioglobus sp.
GCACTGGTCGCCCAGCGAAGACTTGCTGCAGTTGTTAAGCCTGAACCATAACATACCGCGCCAATTCGCTCTGGACCAACTGGAAGATTTCATCTTTTACTGGCGTGAACGTGCAGAGGCTAGCCATGCCTGGGAGAATAGGTTCCGCCAGCACATTATTTCGGCGTGGCGGCGCCATCAGCAAAATCAGGCAGAATCGTTCCGAGTCCCACCAACCACAACACTGGACAATAACTGGCGCCCCAGCGCGGACGCTCTGGAAATCATGGAACGGGGGGAGATTGAGCGCGAATTTATTGAACAGTCCGTTCCCGAGTTCATCCTGTATTGGCGGGAACGCGGTGCCAATCCCAAGGAACTCAACTCAAAGTTTATCCAGCACATCCGCATACAGTGGGCCAAATACACCTCCAGTCTGGAGCACAGCACAGAGCCCAAACGTATCGCTGACCACTGGCAACCCTCCGGTGACGTCTTTGATATTTTGCGCCTGTCACATATCGATACCCAATTTGCCCAATCACTCGTGCCCGAGTTCATCGTATACTGGCGCGACAGTAACCAGGCACAGACCTCCTGGAACAGCAAATTTATCCAGCATGTAAAACACCACTGGGCAAAACGTCACCAGATTGAACAAGCGGGACAGAGCAATGGCGGACATAAAGAAACGAGTACAACGGGTCGCACGAGAGATCGAAGCCTCCAGCAAGACCTCACCGACACATCCTGGGCAGAGTGAGGCCAGTCGCAGACTAGCAATTGAGGCGCATGTCGATGCACTCAATCAGGTCTTCGCTTTGTTCCGGCTGAACTATCACAACCAGTACTATGCGGCCTTCCCAGACGCACAGCAGCTCAATCAAATCAAAAAACTGTGGCTGGAATCACTGTCGGACTATCCGGTGGAACACATCCTGAAGGGGGCCAAGCACGCCATAGAGCACAGCGAATATTTGCCTACACTTAACCGAATGCTTGAATGCTGCCAGCAAGGACTCGCCGATCTGGGTCTTCCTCCTGCGCACAATGCCTATGTGGAAGCTTGCAGTGCACCTTCCCCTAAATCTGCCCAAGCTTGGAGCCATGCGGCTGTTTATCTGGCTGGCCGCGATAGCGATTGGTTCTTTCTGGCCAACAACACCGAACGCACCAGTTGGCCCGTGTTCAAGGGCCACTATGAGAAGTATTGTGCGCGAGTGCTGCGCGGTGAATCATTGACAGTGCCGCAACCTGAAGCGATAGAACAAAAGCCCTCTGAACCCATTGCGTCTCAAGAGCAGCTTGACAGGTTGCGCGAGTTGCGCGAGCAAACCGGTCTGTAAAATTTAAATCGCAGAGACAGCATCCGGCGCCAAAAACGTTCTGGCTCTAACGCTCGTCTGAGGAGCCACGAGCGAGGTTCTCAAAGCGCGTATATTGGCCTATAAAGGCCAGACGACAAATCCCGATGGGGCCATTTCGCTGCTTACCAATGATGATTTCGGCGATGCCCTTCTCTTCCGACTCCTCGTGGTAGACCTCATCGCGGTAAATAAACATGATCACGTCGGCATCCTGCTCAATAGCACCAGACTCTCTTAGATCTGAATTCACCGGCCGTTTATTGGGGCGTTGTTCGAGTGAGCGGTTTAGCTGGGACAGCGCTACCATTGGCACCTTGAACTCTTTGGCGATAGCCTTGAGGCTGCGTGATATCTCGGATATTTCTGCCGTGCGGCCATCAGATGAGCCCGCTACCTGCATTAGCTGCAAGTAATCCACCATGATCATACCCAAACCGCCGTGCTCACGCGCTACCCGCCGAGCACGGCTGCGTATCTCCGTGGGCGTGAGTGCGGGGGTATCGTCAATGTACAAAGGCACATCCTTAAGTTTGGTCACCGCCGCACTCAACTTGGGCCAGTCCTCTTGCTCCAGTTTACCGTTGCGAAGACGCGTCTGATCAATACGGCCAATGGAGGACAGCATACGAATGATCAGGGAGTCGGCCGGCATCTCCATACTGAACACCAGAATGGGCTTCTTCTGATTTAATACTGCATGTTCCACTAGGTTCATGGCAAACGCGGTTTTACCCATTGAGGGCCGACCGGCCACAATCACAAGATCAGAATCCTGTAACCCCGATGTCATGTTGTCCAGTTCAATAAAGCCGGTACTGATGCCGGTGATAGCGCCACCAGATTGGAACAGCTCCTCTATCCGACCCAGAGCAGCCTGCAATAAAGGGTTAATATCTTTGGGAGCACCGTCCTTGGGGCCGTCCTCTCCGATCTGCATGATCCGGCGCTCCGCCTCGTCAATCAGCTCATCTGACTTGCGTCCATCAGGGTTGAAGCCACTCTCGGCTATTTCCTGCGCCGCCTCGATCAGCTTGCGCAGGCAGGCTCGCTCCCGCACCACCTGAGCATAGGCTCGGATATTAGAGGCGCTCGGCGTATTCTGGGCCAGTTCTGCCAGATAGGTAAGTCCACCCGCCGCGTCCAGTTCATCTCTGGCCTGAAGCTTATCCGCTACGGTGATGACATCGACCGGTTCCGCCGCTTCAGCCAGTTGTGCTATCTGACGGAAGATCAAGCGGTGGCCTAAACGATAGAAATCACCGTCTGAAACCAATTCAGCAACCGCATCCCAACCGTCGGCCGAGAGCAACAGCCCACCCAGCACCGATTGTTCTGCCTCAGCAGAATGCGGCTGCATCTTAATCCGCGCAATCTCACCCGTTCCGGGGTAGCGGATTTCAGAAACATTGCTGGGAAACTCTGGGTCGGCCATAACAGATATTATTTTTTACGGATATACAGCCTATAGGAAATAGGCGATCAGAAGAAGTGAAAACACCCTGCTCGCAGGTCACAATTGCATGACAACCGCCATACAACAAAAAAAGCACCGACTAAGCTAGTCGGCGCATTATCTGAGATTGGACGCTCCCCGCAGGAAACACACGCAATCACTTACTCTGGAACTACCTCAACAGCAACCATTGCAGTGACATCACCGTGAACCTGGATAGCAACTTCATACTCACCCAGCTCCCGCAGCGCGCCCGTTGGAAGACGAACTTCAGACTTGTCCACCTCACAACCGAGCGCGACAATGGCGTCCGAGATATCCCGTGTGCCGACTGAACCAAACAGCTTGCCTTCTTCACCTGCATTGGCAGCGATCGTGATCAATCCCAACGCATTGATTGCATCAGCCCGAAGTTGAGCTGTGCCCACTAGCGCAGCAGCAGCAGCTTCTAGTTCTGCGCGGCGAGCTTCAAACTCTTCAGTATTGCTCTGTGTGGCGCGTACTGCTTTGCCCTGTGGAATAAGAAAGTTACGGCCAAAACCCGCTTTCACATCCACTTTATCACCGAGCCTACCTAGCTTGGCAATGTTTTCCAGCAAAATGATTTCCATCTTACGTTCCTCTCTTCGGGGAGTATTCTCCCACCACTTCAAATGTCTCGATCGTCTTTTTGGTCATGCTCGTCGTGCTTATTCAGCTCTTTTCCCGACGCTTTAAGCCAGCGCTGGCGAAAGTTAATCCAGCTGTCGGCGATAACGAACAACACCAACAAAAATTTCACCGGGTCAAACAGCAACCAGATGATGTAAAACCACATTAACCATCCCTTACTCTGGCCGAGTGCATCGACACGAGCATGGATTAACGCTAGTCCCGCAAACGTTAGCGGGAGAAGGCATATCATCGCCCATGATCGATACTGCTCGCCAAGGCCCCAAAGGGCGATGGCCGCCACAGCCAGCACCGAGCTGACCGTTGTCGAGTACTGCAACGCTTTGAACTCCGCACCAAAACCACCCGGGTTATACAGTGCTGCCTGCCAATATCGCGCCAACAACAAGCACAACATCGACATCGTTGCCGTTGCCGCACCAAGCATACCCGCAATCTGCCCTGCTTCTGGCCTGGGTAATACGATGGGTTGCCCTTCCTTCGACAGTTGCTCCTCAAGCGCACCGAGAAACTCACCGAAAAAAGCCACCATCTGATTCAAGTACTCTGCGGAGAAGGCCATCAGGGCCAATCCGGTCAACACTCCAACGCCAACCCCTGCCAATACTGCCAGCGACAAACTCACCGTGCTGCGCAGCACTAGCGCCAGGACCATGGTCCCTACCAACAGCGTCATTGGCCCGCTATCGCCATAGGCATACAACAACGTGCCGGCTGGCAACAGGGCCCACATAAACAACCAGGCCCCAGGTCCCACACCTTTGCGCAGGATAACTAACGCCAATGCAGCCGCGCTAATCCAACAAAATAATAAGCTACCGGCGCCCGCGACTACAACCAGCAGCGCCTGCAGCCGTCCGCGCATGACAAAATCTGCCAAGCCCTTCAAGAAAAACCTCGACTGGGCAATACGCGGATCAAAGGTTTGCTACAGGTGTGAATCCGTGTACGGCAACAGAGACAGGAAACGCGCACGCTTAATGGCGGTCGCCAACTGTCTCTGATACTTAGCTTTGGTACCGGTAATACGGCTCGGTACAATCTTGCCGGTTTCGGAGACGTAAGCCTTCAGCGTTTCCAGATCCTTGTAATCAATTTCTTTAGTGCCTTCGGCAGTAAAGCGACAAAACTTACGGCGACGGAAAAAACGTGCCATGGTGATACTCCTCTAAACCTCTATATTCGTTACGTGACGGAGAAAACTTACGCTTTATCCGTCTCATTATCATCGGTACCGGCATCGTCAGCAGCAACAGCGGCGACTTCAGCAGGGGCAGCCTCAGGCGCCTGACGCTCTTCGTAGCGGCTCTTGCGCTCACGATTCTCTTTCTCAGCCTTCATGATGAAAGATTCTTCAATCACAGACTCTTTGCGGCGAATGACCAGGTTACGAATAACAGCGTCGTTGAAACGGAAAGTGGTTGTGAGCTCTTCCAGGGCCTCGTTAGAAGCCTCCACATTCATTAACACGTAGTGTGCTTTGTGGATCTTGTTAATGGGATAGGCCAACTGACGGCGCCCCCAGTCTTCAAGACGATGCACCTGACCGCCATCTTTCTGGATAGCGAGGGTGTAGCGCTCAATCATGGCGGGCACTTGCTCTGACTGGTCCGGATGGACCATGAATACGATTTCGTAATGTCGCATACAATAAGCTCCTTACGGGTTAATGCTACCCACAATAATGGTGTAGCAAGGAGGACCGGCCATCGAAATAGCCGGGCAATTTTTGAGGAGCCGAAGTCTACCGAGTTTGGCCGTAGGTGACAAGGAGATTATTTGTCTGGGGCGCTGCGCTGGCGAACCACCTCAAACAGAAAAACACCCGCTGCCACGGAAACATTGAGGCTACCCACGGAACCGGCCATCGGCAGATATATAAGATCATCACATTGTTCTCGGGTTAAGCGGCGCATACCGGAGCCTTCAGCCCCCATGACAAGCGCGACAGACCCCTTTAGGTCACTGTTATATATTGATTTTTCTGCATCGCCGTCGGCACCATAGAGCCACACACCGCGTTCCTGCAGAGCCTGTAGCGTACGACTGATATTGGTCACCCTGACGAAGGGCACCACTTCTGCCGCACCACAGGCCACTTTGCTCACCACGGGCGTCAGATCCGCCGAATTGTCCTTAGGCACCACGACGGCATCGACACCCGCCCCATCCGCACTGCGCAAACAGGCCCCCAGATTGTGCGGGTCGGTAACACCGTCCAGCACCAAAATGAGCATTGGACCCTTTTTATTTTCAACGGCCTGCAGCAAATCAGACTCGCGCCACAGATTCGACGCGGCAGACCCTTCCTGCACCGCAGCAGCACTCATGCGAGCCACCGCCCCCTGGTGACGGCCGCTAACCATTGCGTCTAGATCAGCGCGGGGCTCGCGCGACACAGCGACTCCCTGATTCTGCGCCAACTCCAGCAATGCGGCCATGCGCTTATCGTCACGACCCACTTGCAGCAGCAAGCACTGCACTGATTTGGGATTGCGACGCAGCAGGCTCTCAACCGTGTGAATGCCGTAGACGTATTCCATGTTTAACGGCGCCGCCTTGGCCCTGTCTTACTTTTTGTCTTGGGGGAGGGAGTGGTTTTTTTCGCTTTTTTGGCACCCTTGCCAGGCGGACGGCCCGCAGGCTTTTTTGATGCAGCATTGCGCGGACTTTTGGCGTCGATCAACTCCAGTTCGATCTTGCGATCATCGAGGTCTACCCGAGCCACCTGCACCCGAACAATGCCCCCGAGCTGAAAACTGCGTCCTGAGCGCTCACCGGTTAGGCGCTGATGCGCCTTATCGAAGTTGTAGTAATCGCCTGGCAGGGCCGTGATGTGGACAAGCCCTTCTATATAAAGGTCTTTGAGTTCCACGAATAGGCCAAAACCCGTGACCGCGCTAATAACGCCGTCAAATTCGTCTCCGACATGCTCCTGCAGATATTCACACTTGAGCCAGGAATCGACTTCCCGGGTGGCATCATCCGCACGGCGCTCGCTCATGGATGAATGCTCGCCCTGGATTACCATGGAGCGAACATCATAGGGAAATATCTGTTTAGCCGGGATGGACTCTGCGCCCTTAATTCGCAACACACCTTTTGCATTGCCGCCGCTGCGAATAAGGTGCCGTATCCCTCGGTGCACCAGCAAGTCGGGATAACGTCGTATGGGCGAAGTAAAATGAGCGTAAGCCTCGTAGTGCAAGCCAAAATGACCTTTGTTTTCCGGCTGATAGACGGCCTGGCTGAGGGAGCGCAGAAGCATTGTTTGGATCACATTTGCATCCTCTCGGTCGACTATCTGCAGTAACAGTTGCTGATAGTGGACAGGGGTCGGCTTGTCGCCGCCACCAAGGTCCAGACCCAATTCCCCGAGGAACTTGCGCAGGCCCTCGAGCTTTTCTTCTCCCGGCCCCTCATGCACCCTAAAGAGTATAGGCAGCTTATTAGCATCATAAAAACGTGCCGTCGCGACGTTCGCACAGAGCATGCACTCCTCGATCAGCTTGTGCGCATCGTTTCTCACCACCGGCACAATAGCTTCAATCTTGCGGTGCTCATCAAATATAATGCGGGTTTCCACAGTCTCGAAATCGATTGCGCCGCGTTTGTCCCGTGCGGCGCGCAACACACGATAGAGGCTGTGCAGGCGCTTAAGATCGGGCACACGCTGGCTGTCGACGTCAGCGTGACTGCCCTGCTCCAACACCTCACCCACCTGGGTGTATGTCAAACGGGCATGAGAATGAATAATCGACTCATAAAAACGGTATTTAGCCAGTACGCCAGCAGCAGTTAATTCCATTTCGCAGACCATCGCTAGACGATCTACATCGGGCTTTAGGGAACACAGACCGTTGGATAAGGCCTCCGGCAGCATAGGTACCACCCGCGCGGGAAAATAAACTGAGTTGCCACGCAATGCTGCCTCTTGATCGAGAGCGGAATCAGGCCAAACATAATGGGAGACATCAGCAATCGCCACCCAAAGACGCCAGTTTCCACCGCTGCCCTCTTCACAGTAAACCGCGTCATCAAAATCCCGGGCATCCTCACCATCGATAGTCACAAATGGTAATTGACGCAAATCAACCCGGTGTTGCTTGTCTTCTTCAAGCGGTTCAGCTTCCAAACCGGCCGCTTCATGGAGCACTTCATCCGGCCACTCCCAAGGAATCCCGTGTGACCGAATGGCAACATCAATTTCCATTCCTGGGTCTAGGTGTTCACCCAGCACCTCGGCAATACGACCCTTGGCACCGAGCTGACGGGTGGGATAGTCCGTAATTTCCACTGAGACAATTTGACCTGACTCAACGCTGCCTTTTGCCTTGGTGGGTATGAGTATCTGCTGCGTGAGACGGCCGTTGTCGGGGATGACAAAACCGATGCCGCTCTCTTCCTTATAACGACCCACCACCGTTTTATGCTTGCGCTGCAGTACTTCTATCACCTTACCTTCCAAACGACCGCGACGATCCTCCCCGGTTACCTGAATCAGTACCTCGTCACCATCAAACACAAAATGCATCTGCCGTGCGCTAAGATAAATATCCTCACCCTCTGCTATGGGCATAGCGAACCCATAACCATCGCGGTGGCCCTGCACTCGGCAGTGCAGCAGATGCATCTTGTCTACTAGGCAGTACGCATTGCGGCGGTTGACCATCAACTGGCCGTCTCTCTCCATGGCACGCAGACGCTTTCGCAGAGCTTCCAGCTGTTCTGGCTCTGCCAGACTCAGGCTCTTCGCAATGTGGGTGTGATCGAGGGGTTTTTCCGCCTCGCTCAACAACTCAAGGATAACCTCTCGACTGGGTATCGGGTTCTCGTAATTTGCCGCTTCACGCTCGGCATGGGGATCGGCAATTTTGCCTTTTCGGGTCATAAGGTCTGAATCTTCCGTAAGAGTTTTGTTGTGAGATGTTGGCGATGTCACCAAATTATACGCTAGGATTGACAGGGCCGCGCGGGAAAAGTACAGTTCGCGCCCTGACAGTCCCAGTCTGCAAGATTTGCGCGAGGGCCTGCTCTTGCCCAGGTGGTGAAATTGGTAGACACGCTAGCTTCAGGTGCTAGTGCTCGTAAGGGCGTGGAGGTTCAAGTCCTCTTCTGGGCACCA
>JAPKBI010000516.1 GCA_028823475.1 Halioglobus sp.
GGATAGCGCACCGGTGGCGCAGCCGACGCAAAGTAGACATTCGCGGCACCCGCATCTCTAGCCATCTCTATAATCTGGCGACAGGTAGTGCCACGCACGATAGAGTCGTCCACCAGCATTACATTCTTGCCTGAAAACTCCAGCGGCACTGGGTTGAGTTTTTGCCGTACCGATTTCTTGCGCTCACTCTGACCTGGCATAATAAAGGTGCGGCCAATATAGCGATTTTTCATTAGCCCTTCGCGAAATTTTATATTCAATTCATAGGCCATAGATTGTGCAGCAATACGGCTGGTGTCAGGAATCGGAATAATGACATCAATATGGAGGTCTGGACGCAGCCGTTTTACTTTTTTAGCGAGCGCTTCACCCTGGCGCATACGCGTCTTATAGACCGAGATGCCATCCATCAGTGAGTCGGGACGTGCGAAGTAAACGTGCTCAAAAATGCAGGGGCGCAAACTGGCATTAGGTGCGCATTGACGTCGGTGCAGCTTACCTTCCTGATCTATAAATACCGCCTCACCAGGACCGACATCATCCAGGAAAGTAAAGCCCACCACATCGAGAGCTACGCTCTCGGAGGCTATCATGTATTCTTCACCCGCATGCGTCTTGCGAGCACCAATCACTAACGGCCGAATGCCAAAGGGGTCGCGAAAACCAAACACCCCATAATTCACTAATAACCCTACTGCGGCGTAACCGCCACGGCAGCGCCTATGCACCGATGCCACAGCGGTAAAAATATCATCTGCACCAGGGCTGAGCTTACCTAGAGTCTGTAGTTCATGCGCAAAAATATTGAGCAATACTTCTGAATCAGAATCAGTATTGAGGTGCCGCAGGTCATCCTGAAATAGCTCTTGGGCGAGTTGTTCCGAGTTGGTTAGGTTCCCATTGTGAGCAAGGGCAATGCCATACGGCGAGTTGACATAAAAGGGCTGTGCAAGCGCAGTACCTGAACTACCCGCAGTGGGATAGCGCACATGGCCAATACCCATGGGGCCTCCCAGTCGCTGCATATGCTGCTGCCGAAAAACATCCCGCACTAGCCCTTCGCCCTTACGCTGACTAAACTTGCCGCCAACACAGGTCACGATACCCGCAGCGTCCTGCCCACGGTGCTGTAGAACCGTCAAGGCATCGTAGATCTCAGGGGCAACATCCGACTTCGCAACTAAACCCACCAGGCCACACATTCAGCATCTACCTCACTTGGAAAAAATTTAGCTCGAACTCTCCAGGGCCTATCCGTTGCTCTACCTGGAAAACAAAACTTGTACCCATTGCCCCAGCATATCGACGTGCGGCATTAACTGGGACTCATCTAACCACAGCAAATTCTGCGGTGGTGCCAACTGCCTGAGAACATAAACCACTACAAGCACAATTATAATACCCCGGGCGAAGCCAAAGACGGTACCCAGCAAGCGGTCCAGTAGCGTCAGACCCGTTACTTTTACAACCTGGGCGCTCAACTTACCCACTATCCCTGCCACCATCAGCATGCCTGCAAACAACAGTGCGTAAGCGGCAACATAGCGACCCGTCACATTGACAATCCATTGCTGCAGAAACGTCGCCATCTCCCCAACAAACATATTGGCAACCACAAATGCCGCGATCCAACCTGCCAATGACACTGCTTCGCGCACAAAGCCGCGCCACAAGCTCAACAGAATGGAAAGACCCAGCACAGCGATAACGGCCCAGTCCACCGCACTAAAATCAACCCAATCCACCATGGTGGATTACCCCGCTGTCCAATGTGTCAAGGAATATACCGCGCGACGATCGAATTCACTTTGAACTGAGCATTAATACTCGCCTGAAGCGCCTCCAATTCAACCCGCTCAAACTTCGGACCTATACAAACTCGATACAGTTTCTTGCCGTTAGAACGCACTTCGACGATGTAAGCCTTCTGGCTCATATCCAGCAATTGTTTGCGTAATGCCTCCGCCTTATCGGCACTACTTACAGTGACTACCTGAAGGGTCCA
>JAPKBI010000517.1 GCA_028823475.1 Halioglobus sp.
CCATGATTGTTGAGGACGGCGCCGTTAGCCATCTGAATGTAGAAGAGGGTGCGGGCGTAGACGTGAGCTCTGCCGAAACTATGATGGCACTACTCTAGCATCGGCTCACGTGAGCAACAAATAGCATACGCTGCTGATAACCGCTGCCCCTAGAAGGTTGATAATAAAACCCTCTCGCGCCATTCGGGCCGTGGTGATCTGTCCGGTGCCGAACACAACAGTGTTCGGCCCCGTAGCAACGGGCAACATGAAGGCGCAACTGGCACTCATCGCTGCAGGCACCATGATCAATTCAGGCGAGATCCCCGCCGCCAGTGCTGCAGCTGCCAGTATCGGCATTAGTAGTGCGGTGCTGGCCGTATTGGACGTCCCTTCGGTCATAAACGTTACCATCAGGCAAACTAGCGCCATCATCAGGTAAATGGGCATATTGGTCATGTCCGTCAGCCACAGCCCAATCAACTCACTCATGCCCGAACTCACAAACCCCTTTGCAAGGCAAATACCGCCCGCAAACAACAACAATACGCCCCACGGAATGGTACTGGCGCGCTCCCAGCTCAACAGACGCTGGCCCTTACCGTCGGGCACAAGAAACAGAGCCACCACCGCGAGCAAAGCCACAGACGCATCGTTAGCCTGCGGCAAGTCCAACCATGCCTTCCAGCCACCAAAGGGTTCACTTCGCGTAATCCAGGCAAGAGCGGTCAAGCCAAACACCACCATTACGCGGCGCTCATGTGAACGCCAAGGCCCCACCTCAGGTAATTGTAACTCCAACGCACCCCTCAAATTGCGCGTCAATATCAGGGCCATGGCTGGCACCATCAATACAACGACCGGTAGCGCCCAACCCATCCACTGGGTAAAACTAATCACCTGCCCAGTCGTTTCCTGATAGACCTGCATAAAGATCAGATTCGGGGGCGTACCTATGGGTGTTCCTAGGCCCCCAATATTCGCGGCATAAGCAATGCCGAGTAGCAGAGGAGGCGCGAGGCGCGACTTGTCGTCAACTGCGTCAAGCACTGCCAACGCAACAGGCAAGAGCATTAGCGCTGTGGCCGTGTTGGATATCCACATACTCAGCACGGCCGCCGCCGCCATAAAACCTATCACGAGCCGACGACCACTGCTAACCCCGAATAACGCCACCATACCCAGCGCTATGCGGCGATGCGCGCCAGAGTGTTCCATCGCCTTCGACAGTAAAAAGCCACCGAGCAGCAGCAAGATCAAGGGTGAGCCATAGGCTTCGCCGACCTCACTGGGACTCAGCACACCCAATAAAGGCAATATCGCTAGCGGCAATAGCGAGGTAACAGGTATAGGGACCGGCTCAAATATCCACCAGATGACACACAACACCGCGACAAATCCGACGATAGCCATATCCGAACCGTAGCCGGCGGACATACTGGCGGCCGCAGCCACTGTTCCCAACACAGGTCCCACCCAAAGAGCCCACTGACCTATCGACGACAAATTCATCCCCTGAGTATGATATTAGCGACCATCCTGTCCCAGTCATCGGTTGGTGTAAACCCCACACTGGAGCAGTGCGCTGCAAAGCGCTACACTCCGCGACATTATGAAAGAGCTTCCTCAGGTATTGATCGATCGCTTTCAGCGTCGGGTTGACTACGTCCGCCTCTCCGTCACCGATCGCTGCGACTTTCGCTGCGTCTACTGCATGGCGGAGGACATGACATTTACTCCAAAAGAACAGGTGCTAACGCTGGAAGAGATACAAGAGGTAGCGCGCGCCTTTGTTGAACTGGGTGTTGGCAAGATACGCCTTACCGGGGGAGAGCCACTTATTCGCAACAATATTTTGGCGCTAATCGAACCCCTAGGGCGACTACCTGGCCTTGATCAATTGGCAATAACAACCAATGGCTCGCAGCTACATCGTATGGCTTCAGATTTGCACCAACTTGGCGTGACTCGCATCAATATTAGTCTAGATAGCCTGCAACCCCGCAGATTTCGCCAACTTACA
>JAPKBI010000078.1 GCA_028823475.1 Halioglobus sp.
GGCTCTTCGAGGAAGCGTGCCATGACCTCATTAACCACTGCGAAGTGTGCAAGGTTAGTGAGCGAGATATTGATTTTGACTGCATTTTTTAGACTGCCCCCGGCCGCATCTGCTACCGCGCTCAGGTTTTGAAAGGTCTGGACCGCCTGTTCTGTTATATCTTCGGACACCAGCTCAGTCGTGCCAGGCACCAAAGGGATTTGGCCGGATAGCCATACGGTATTACCGACCTTGACTGCTTGCGAATAGGGGCCAATGGCAGCAGGGGCAGCGGGTGTCGAAATAACGGCGCGATTACTCAAGGCGGTTCTCCATTCTATAGGCGGTGCAGATTGTCTGGGCGCTCAGTTTTTGACGCGGTTAACTTTGTGCACGTGATTGATGGTCCGCAGGCGCTTCATGACTCGGGCCAGGTGCACTCTATCGTGTACCAGCATTTCCAAGGTGACATAGGTGAACTGATAGTCCTTGTCCTCAGTGGATATTTTCTCGATATTAACGTCCATACTATTGATGCGAGTGGCAATCACAGCAAACATCCCGCGACGGTTTTCGACCTCCACACGCAGCTCTGCGGAGTATTCACCCTCCACATTGTCGTCCCAGCGCAACGCTATTTGCCGCTCGTTATGATCGCGTATATCGGCGAGGTTTTTGCATTGCTCTCGGTGCACAACCACGCCTTTTTCGAGGCTCAGATAACCCTCAATAGGATCTCCAGGTATGGGGTGGCAGCATCTAGCATAACTGACCATGAAGCCTTCCGTTCCACAGATGGCCACAGGTTGGACGCTGTCGCGATGCTGCAGCGGGTCCTCTTCCAGTCCGCTCAGCAGCTGCTGAGCAGTGAATACAGGTAATCGGTTGCCGCGAGCGATATCCACCAGCAGGTCATCCAGGTTTTCGTAGTGTTGTTGTGACAGAAAGTCCTGGAGCCTGTCTGCAGCGAGATTTGCCAAATTGGTGCCAAAATCCATGAGCCCCTTGTTCAGGAGGCTGCGCCCTAGGGCCACTGAGTCATCCAGAGTCTGACTTTTCAGGAAATGATGGATATTGGAGCGAGCCTTGGCCGTGACGGCGTAGTCGAGCCAGGCTGGGTTGGGCTGAGCCCCGGGCGCGGTTAGAATTTCAATGGTCTGGCCGCTTTGCAGAGGCTCGGAGAGTGGAGACAGGCGCCGGTTTATCCGACAGGCTACGCAACTATTGCCCACGTCCGTATGCACGGCGTAGGCAAAGTCCACCGGCGTGGCGCGCCGTGGCAGTTCGAGTATGCGGCCCTGTGGGGTAAAGACATAGATTTCATCAGGGAAGAGGTCGATTTTGACGCTCTCGATAAACTCCAACGAGTTGCCTGCGCGTTGCTGCATCTCTAGCAAGCCCTGCACCCATTCTCGGGCGCGGGCATGACTACTCGTGCTGGACTGGCTGTCACTTTTGTATAACCAGTGGGCGGCGATACCCTTATTGGCCATATCTTCCATTTCTTGGGTGCGGATCTGGACCTCAATCGGCACAGCATGCATGCCCATCAGGACGGTGTGGAGAGACTGATAGCCATTGGCCTTGGGGATGGCGATATAATCCTTGAATTCGCCGGGCACCGGTTTGTAGAGGCTATGAATGCAGCCCAGAACGCGGTAACAGGTGTCAACAGAGTCCACGATGATGCGAAAGGCATAGATATCTGTGATCTCGGAAAAGGACTTGTGCTTGGACTTCATTTTTCTGTAGATGCTGTACAGGTGTTTTTCGCGTCCAATGACACTAATTTCATGGCCCTCCTGTTCCAGTGTGACTCTAATCTGGTGGCGGACCTGTTCGACGAGCTCCTTGCGATGCCCAACCGATTTTCGTAGAGCGGCGTCTATGCGCCTGGCACGCATAGGATAAAGAGCGCTAAAGCCGAGCTCTTCAAACTCGAGGCGCACCGTGTTCATTCCTAAGCGCGCTGCGATAGGGGCGTAAATGTCGAGGGTTTCGCGCGCGATGCGGCGTGCTTTGGTGGATTTCAGCACCCCCAATGTCCGCATGTTGTGTAACCTGTCCGCGAGCTTTACCAGAATCACGCGAATATCCTGGGCCATGGCCAATGCCATTTTCTGGAAGTTTTCTGCCTGTTTTTCTTCTAGGGACTGGAATTCCATCTGCGTTAATTTACTGACGCCATCGACCAGCTCAGCGACCGTGGGGCCAAACTGCTCACCAATGGCGGACTTTTCTATGCCTGTGTCTTCAATGACATCATGCAGCATGGCTGCGATTAGGCTTTGGTGGTCCATGTGCATGTCGGCGAGGATGCCAGCGACAGCAAGGGGATGGCTTACATAAGCATCGCCACTGTGTCGCTGCTGCCCATAATGCGCCTGCTCGGCAAAAAAATAGGCGCGATTTACGTGGTTGGTTTGCTCGGTGTTGAGGTAACTACGGAGGGTGGTATTTAGGGCAGCTAGGGTTTGCATGTTGTTGGTTTGAGACCCGTGTCAGGCATGCCCGCGGAGCTTAGAGCGCTTCGCTGGCCTCAAACACTTCTGCCAGCTCTTCTTCGGCCGCTATTTCGCTTGCCCGGCTGAGAATTTCGTTGGTGACTAGCCCTTCAGCAATCTCGCGCAGGGCGATGACAGTGCATTTGTCCGCTTCCTCCAGTACCAAGGGGTCTTTCCCGCCGGTGGCCAATTGCCGGGCCCGCTTGCTCGCAACCATAACGAGTTCAAAGCGATTTGCGACGTTTTCCAGACAATCTTCAACGGTTACGCGTGCCATTATTCAATATTTCCTGTTTTTGCGTGTGTTACTTCAAGCTTTTGGCTTGGAGACACAGGTTGCTAAATCTGAGGCGCCGTCAATGATGCCGATGCCTCTCTGCCCACGGCACAGCAAATCTGCACTGACGGAACCCTCAATTATAACGCAGTATACCCCGTGCGCGTCCAGCATTAATCACTCCAGGAGCACTATTTCAGGAGGTTTTGTAACATGCTAGACAGAATTTCCTGCTGGCGAGCAGTGCGCAGGCGCTGACTGGCTATAATACACTGCAGTTCATCTAGGGCTTGATCGAAGTCCTTGTTGACCACTAGGAAGTCACTTTCCACATAATGAGACATTTCTGCTACGGCGGCGTTCATTCGACCCTCGATGATGCCAGGGTCATCCTGCCCTCTGAGGCTAAGTCGCTGTTGCAGGGCCTGGCGCGACGGCGGTAGGATAAAAATAGACTGCGTTTCGGGCAGCAGCAGCTTGACCTGTCTTGCGCCCTGCCAGTCAATCTCTAAAATGACATCAAAGCCGCGCTCGAGTTGCTCTTCCAGCCAGACGCGGGACGTCCCATAGAGGTTGCCGAAGACTTGCGCGTGCTCCAGGAACTCAGCTCGATTCAGCATGCCGACAAAGACGTTCTCTGAGATAAAATGGTAATTGACCCCCTCCTTTTCGGCGGGTCGCATGGGACGTGTTGTGTGTGAGACAGAGACCTGTAGGCCCTGGCAGCGCTCAATGAGGGCATTAACTAGGCTTGTTTTGCCGGCTCCTGATGGGGCGGACACAGTGTAAAGTGTTCCGGTGCTTGTCATGTTCGTTTCCTGTTGCGGTAGGGCAAACGCGGGGCGCTACTCAATATTCTGTATTTGTTCGCGCATCTGCTCGATGAGCACCTTTAACTCTACCGCGCTCTGCGTTGTCGTCGCCGATTGCGACTTTGAAGACAGAGTGTTGGCTTCTCGATTCAGTTCCTGCATCAGAAAGTCTAGTCGCCTACCACAGGGGCCGCCCTGTTTGAGAGTGTGCCGCACTTCGCCCAGGTGGGCATCGAGGCGATCTAGCTCTTCATCTACATCGGCTTTTTGGGCCATGTAGACTAGCTCTTGTTCCAGTCGACCCTGGTCGACTTCTATCTCTAGATTTGCAATTCGATGGATAATTCGGTCGCGCTGCTGCTGCATGAGTGCGGGCAGTATTTTGCGCGTGGTATTTACCTCTGCTTCAACCAGTGTCATGCGGTCCAGTAACAGTGTCGCTAACTTCTCCCCTTCGCGACAACGGCTTTGCTGCATATTCTCCAGCGCTTTACTGAACAGGGACAGCGCCTCCTGTTGCAGCTGCTCTTCTGATGCTTCTTGGGCAGAGCAGATACCGGGGAACATCAGTACCTCCAGCGGGCTGATGGGCGCTAAACTGCCCAGCTGCTTCTGGATAGTGCCGGTAGCGGCCAGTAATGCGTCGAGGCGGGCGGCATCAATGTGCAGCGCTTCAGTGTGTGCCTGCTGGGCTTGCAGGCGCATCATGCATTCTACCTTGCCTCTGGCTAGACTGGCGCCAGCGTATTCCCGCAATTTTGGTTCTAGCGCACGCAGCGCGTCAGGTAGTCTAAAGCTGCAATCGAGATAGCGATGGTTAACCGAGCGCAGCTCTATCGTCAGTGTACCTTGCTCAATCTCGGCGCTCTCTCGAGCAAATGCGGTCATGCTCTGAATCATTGCAGCCGGTGTCCCATCTCCCTTAACAGATTATGAGTGTAGCAGTTTGTTATTAGTGCAAACAGGCCGGGTTGCGCAGACGCGATGTGGCGCTATTTAACTACTTTAGCCGCTGGCTCGCGTATACTGGTGTGCTTACTAAAAACGAAGGAGTAAATCCATGCAACGACCTAGTGGGCGCTCAGCTGCGCAACTGAGAGAGATCAATATTACCCGCAACTACACTCGACATGCCGAGGGTTCAGTGCTGGTTTGCTTTGGTGACACACAGGTCATTTGCACGGCGTCAGTGGAAAAGGGCGTCCCGCGCTTTATGCGTGGCCAAGGTCGGGGTTGGGTGACGGCCGAGTACGGCATGCTGCCGCGTTCTACAGGTAGCCGAATGGGCCGCGAGGCCAGTCGCGGCAAGCAGGGCGGGCGGACATTGGAAATTCAGCGCCTGATAGGCCGTTCCTTGCGTGCGGCTATTGATTTTTCGAAGCTCGGTGAGAATACGATAACGGTAGATTGTGATGTGATTCAGGCGGACGGTGGCACCCGCACTGCTGCAATCACTGGAGCCTGTGTCGCCGTGGTCGACGCCATTAATCACCTACAACGCGAGAAACTGATCAAGGATGACCCCCTGTTGCAAATGGTGGCCTCAGTATCGGTGGGAATTTATCAGGGTGTTCCTGTGCTGGACCTGGATTATCCGGAGGACTCTTCGGCGGATACCGACATGAATGTCGTAATGGGGGAGTCCGGAGGATTTATTGAAGTACAGGGTACGGCTGAACAGGCGCCGTTTGCTCGCGAGGAGCTTAATGGCATGCTGGACTTAGCGTCCGATGGGATACAGCAATTGATTGCCTTGCAAAAAGCTGCGCTAGCCTCTGGATAAACGTGGCGCGGTCGCGCAGATTAAAGCTCTATATCGTAGTCCATAATGACGGGTGCGTGAGAAGAGAACGGCTTGATTTTGTAAATGGCACCGTAATCTACCGCGTACTTCAAGCCCTGGGAGATCAAATGGAAGTCGGTGCGCCAGCCATTGGTGCCGCGTTCGCCATCTGGCCACCAGGTGAACTCGTCTTGATCTGAGCTAACTTCCCGAAATGCGTCAACATAGCCAGATTCTAGCAGCTCGTCCATCCACTGGCGCTCTTCCGCGAGAAAGCCTGAGACAGTGCTATTACGCTGGCTGTCCTGCACATCTGCTGCGCTATGGACGATATTCCAGTTGCCACAAATGATAAATTCTCGACGCTTGTTGCGGACTTTTTGCAGGTGGGCGCTGAGGAGCTCGAAAAATTCATTTTTCCGGGCTTGTTGGGAGGCGTTATCTGGATCTACCCGCGGGGCTAAAAGGCAGGCCACGCTCAGGTTTTCATAATCTGCCTGTATATAACGGCCTTCCATATCAAAGTCGGCGAAACCGAGGCCGGTCATGATTGCCTTGGGCATTTCTCGGCTATAGATAGCAACGCCATTCGCTTTACCGCCTGCATCGTCAAAAAAGTAGGCGTTGTACTCCTCGGGGAAGAAGATTTTGTCCTGCAAGTCATGTTCTGAACATTGTAGATCTTGAATACAGATAAAATCTGCATCTTGCTCACTTAGCCAGTCAAAAACCCCTTTCTCAGCGGCATTTTTAATGCCATCCGCACTGATACTGATGATCCTCATTTTTGATCCCTTGATATGAGAGCGTGTATTATGAAGCCTGAGTCAGGCGACAATTTAAACATCTCGCCGAGTTCCCGTCGGAATGGTCGTGCGTAAGACGGTTTGGGTTGCTGGTTAGCAGTGCTGCCGACATAGATTATATTGGCGTCGGGAGAAGATTTTACTGCTCGTTTTCTAATGTTAAAAAGTGGACAAATTTAGATTTGGGTATTCTATAGCGTAACCTGTGGAATACAATGTTTCGTTTAAGGATTTAAAGCCGATATGCATGCAGTTCAAACAGAGTTTATTCAGCTTGCCCGCAGACATGAGGTGCTAAAATTCGGTGAATTTACCCTTAAATCGGGTCGCATAAGTCCTTATTTTTTCAATGCTGGGGCATTCTCAACGGGCGCTGCACTAGCGGTTCTAGGCCGATGCTACGCGCATTGCATTGTGAATTCAGGCGTGCAGTTTGACGTGTTATTGGGGCCTGCTTATAAAGGCATTCCCTTGGCCGCGGCCACTGCCATCGCTCTGGCCGACCATCACGGGCTGGATGTGCCGTATGTCTACAACCGCAAAGAGGCTAAAACCCACGGCGAGGGTGGCGTGTTGGTGGGAACGCCTTTGCAAGGGCGCGTACTGGTGATCGACGACGTCATTACAGCGGGTACGGCTGTTCGAGAGGTGATTAAGATGATTGCTGAGGCCGGCGCCACCCTAGCAGGCGTTGTCATCGGTCTTGATCGGCAGGAGCGGGGGGTGGATCAGTTGTCGGCTATACAGGAGGTGGAGCGAGCTCATGACGCGCCGGTGTTAAGCATCATTAACATGGGCCACATTATCGATTATCTGGAGGCTGAAGATCAGGGGCCTCCGGGTGCTTTGGCCGCCATGCGGCAGTACCGTCAACAGTACGGAGTCTGATGAGTATCAAGCGGGTAAGGGTTTTATGTTGAACGCTCGATGAGTACCCCGCGCGAGTAACGCCCTTCCGCCTCAGACCTAGCGAATAAAGCGGGTGGTTTGGCCCGGAATTGGCGTAGTGACGGCTTCCCGAAAAAAACCGTCCATCAATAACTCCCATTGACGGGCCCACTCTGAGGTCGGAAGGCGCTGGAATCCGCTGCGCACATACTGGGATAGGCGCCCTTCTGCTGCCGCTATCAGTAGGTTAGCGGCTGCGGGCAAGGGGATGCTAGGACGCAGACCCTCGCGCAACTCGGCTTCCCGAATGACTTGTTTGAGTTGTGTTTCAAAGCGATCGAATAGTTGTGCCACGCGGACGTGCAGGCGTTCGGTCTCCCCCGCGAGCGCATCACCGGTGAGAATGCGCGTAAGCCCGGGATTGCGTTCGGCAAATACGAGTAACAGCATGAGCATTTTTTCGCAGCGCACTGCGGCAAATTGCTCTTCACTCAGAATGATATTGATGCGGCTAAAAAGCGTGTCTTCGATGAATTCGATGAGGCCTTCAAACATTTTTGACTTGCTGGGAAAGTGCCGATATAGAGCGGCCTCGGAGACTCCGACCTGCCTAGCAAGACCAGCTGTAGTGATCCGGCTACCTTGGCCGGCCTCCAACATATGCGCGAGAGCCTCCAATATTTGCTGGCGCCTTTGGGATTTTCTAGGGGGCATAGCGTTCCATATCGAATAGCGTGTCACCCAATGCTAGCGATTACCCGTCTTGCCTGCAATAAGCCGGACCATAATGGGGGAAAAATTTTATCAGTTTATGCGAGTTAGACGCGTTTATTGGTGATGAGTGTGCCCATCCCCTCGTCGGTGAAGGTTTCCAGCAGCACAGCGTGTGGGACTCGACCATCCACAATGTGCGCGCTAGTAACGCCGAACTTCACTGCATCGAGGGCGCAGCGGATTTTTGGCAGCATACCGCCACTGATAGTCCCATCGGCGATCAAGGCATCCACCTGTTCTGTGGTGAGGCCGGTGAGAATGTGCCCTTTTTTGTCCAACAACCCGGCGACATTGGTCAGCAGCATCAATTTCTCTGCGTGCATAACTTCGGCCAGCTTTCCGGCAACCAGATCAGCGTTAATATTGTAAGTACTGCCGTCGTCGCCCACTCCGATCGGAGCGATAACAGGAATGAAGTTGCTCCCTAGAATGACCTTTAGCACTTCAGTATCAATCTGATCGACCTCTCCCACGTGCCCGATATCGACGTTTTCCGATATACCGAGCTCAGAACTGTACCGATTAACCGTAAGCTTGCGTGCCTTAATCATCTGGCCGTCTTTGCCTGTCACGCCGATAGCCTTGCCGCCGTTACGGTTGATAGACGACACTATTTCCTTATTAACACTGCCACCCAACACCATCTCCACTATGTCCATGGTTTGGGCGTCAGTGACGCGCATCCCATCAACAAACGTTGTTTGAA
>JAPKBI010000518.1 GCA_028823475.1 Halioglobus sp.
GTCGGCGATACGCATCTGGTGTACTTCATCCGCCCCATCAGCCAGTCGCGCCCAACGGGCCTGCTGCAACATATCAGACAAGGGTGAGTCCTTGGAATAGCCTAATGCACCATGCACTTGCACAGCACGGTCGCAAACCTTCCACAATGTATTCGCCACATGATGCTTCGCCATAGAGACCTCCTGCTTGAACTCCATGCCATTTTCAATTTTGTAAGCGGCGTGCAACACCATCAGCTTAGAGGCATACAACTCCATGGCACTGTCGGACATCATCCACTGGATGCTCTGTTTTTCGCTGAGCAACGAACCATGGGCAAAACGTTGCTGCGCCCTATCGATCAACATTTCGAGCGCCATCTCAATTTCGCCCAACCAGCGCATACAGTGCGCCAAGCGCGCCGGCCCTAATCTGACCTGCCCCAGTTTATGGCCACCGCCGCGCTCCCCCAACAGGTTAGCCTTAGAGACGCGAACATCTTTGTACAGAATCTCGCAGTGATTATGGCTGCCCGACATCGTCTCTATGTCGCGAACGAGTTCGAATCCTGGCGAGTCACAGTCAACGATAAAAGCGGAGTTGCGCGCCTGCGGAATCTCTGCGTCTGGGTCGGTGCGAGCAATCACAATCGCAAAGCTGGCGCCGCGTGCACCCGACGTAAACCACTTATGCCCATTGATTACCCAGTCGTCTCCATCCTCAACCGCTGTTGTCTGGATGAGCGTTGGATCAGACCCTGCCACCTCCGGCTCTGTCATCGAAAAGCAGGATCGAATGTCGCCTTCCAATAGCGGATTCAGATACTGCTCGCGCTGATACTCGGTCGCAAAATGATGCATGGTGTGCATATTGCCCTCATCCGGCGCGTGTCCGTTCATGATGTAAGGACCATAAGGCACTTTTGCCGCTTCGGCAGATACGGCAGCAAGAGCTGTGACCCCGAGGCCCATACCCCCCACTGACTTTGGCATATGAGGCAGCCAGAATCCTTTTGCTTTGGCCTCCTGCCGCAGCTCCTTGATCAGATCAGACCAATCCTCTCGCTGAGCCTCCTTGTTAGCGCTTAATTGGTCATAGCGGGCTTTAACCGTGTCATGCAGAAAACCCCGAATAGTGATGCGCGCTTGTTCCACTTCGGGGCTGAACGTGAAGTCGATTGACATATTACTTGATGCTCCTGTGGCTCTGACGAAGAAACCAGTTTCTCCGTCACCCGCTATTACGTTACTCGATTAAACACCATCGCACCACATGCCAGCCTTGTGAGTGTTGAGTAAAATGCCTTAGGAGGGCCTAGGGATGCGTCACGGCAGGGATGGACACGTGAAACGTCAATCCGCGCTAGCTTTCATGCCCGGGAACACTGCCTTCGTAGGACGTCTTTGAAATACTGTCGCCGTCAAATTTAATCGTTTTTTCAGGCACCAACTGCAGTACCACTCGCAGCGGCGTGTCGAGGTGCTGGATGGCCGCCGCTACCGTGGGTGCAGGATAGGGAGTGATAATTTCCGCCATCGCCGGGTAGAACCAGTCCTTGGTTGCCTGATCATCGTGGATTATCACTCGGCCCTTATAGGTTATTGTCTTACCGGGGCCCATATCCGTACCCATACTGGAAATGACCACCGAGGCGCGAGGATCACGACGCAGCGCTTTGATCCGTGCGCGCTGACTGGTCGCCGTCAGCCAGATGGAGCCATCACGGGCTACGTAATTCATAATCACACCCAGACCATGACCGTCTTTATTCGTCCACACAAAATTACATTCTATCTGCTTCTCGATTAACTCTTTCTCACGCTCATCACTGAGCGCATAGAGCGTAACGTCCTCGTAACCCTGCATTGCGTCGTCTGACATGTTGTTAGCTCCTGCGGTTAAAGACAGTTGATGACATCATTAGTAGCTCGGCAGGCTACCGTTCTGTTGACCCCCGGCCAAATCAAGCACTTGACCATTGATGTAGCCTGAGCGCTGACCATCGGCAAGGAATA
>JAPKBI010000519.1 GCA_028823475.1 Halioglobus sp.
GGGCGCAGATAATCGGTGAGGACCTGCCTCATCGAGGAGGCGTAGTATACGCATAGGGCCTGCCACTGCAAGGGCTTTTGCTGAATTATTTTCCAGTTTCCCCAAGGGATCGAAAAATTGCGGAAGCCAACACCCTACTGACGCCCCAAATGACTTAACCGGGACACCTTAAATCAGGTTCCAGCGAACACTTTTGCCGGTTCAGACTGCATGTCGCATGAGCCTTGTGTCTCTTTTTCAGTCTTAGTCCTAGATTTAAGCCCTAAACTGACCATTGGTTCCACTGCTGCCTATCTGCGCAAGCGTCAGCCCAATCGTTTCTTACGCCAATTTATGACCTGCAATACTGGCCCCGACAATGCATAGATCACAAATCCTGCTAACAGCACGCTGGGGGGATCAAGTGTAATCAAGCCAAAAATAAGCACCACAGCAATCATCACCACAAACGGCACGCGACCACGAAAATCGATGCCCTTGAAGCTGTAGTAAGGGAAGTTAGCGATCATAAAGAAGCCGACGATCGCGGTCAGCACGCCAACAAAGATTGCCAACTCCCGTGGCAACTCACTGCCAACCCATCCCAAGTCGTTACAAACCCAGACGGTGCTAGCAATAATCGCTGCCGCTGCCGGACTGGCCAAGCCGGTGAAGTAGTTTTTGTCTGCGATTTCGATCTGAGTATTAAACCGCGCCAAACGCAGTGCAGCGCAAGCCACATAAATAAATGCCGCACTCCAGCCAAACTTGCCCAACCCGCCTAAACCCCAGCTAAAGATGACAAGCGCCGGGGCGACTCCAAATGACACCATATCTGCCAGACTGTCATATTCTGCCCCAAACTTACTGGAGGTATTAGTCAAACGCGCGATACGCCCGTCCAGTCCGTCCAATACCATGGCAAAGAATATTGCGACAGCAGCATTCTCGAAGTCCCCACGCATAGCCGCGATAATGGCGTAAAATCCGGCAAATAATGCCGCTGTAGTAAACAGGTTGGGCAACAGGTAGATGCCTCTGTGACGGACCGTGCGACCGTTCTCAGATACCTCCTCCTCATGCTCATCCACCAACAGATCGATACGCGGAGCAACACTGCTGGCTGCTCGATGCTCCTGTGCACCGATCGACTCTGGAGTTTGCTCGGGAGCGTTTTCACCTTGTTCTTTCATGCTGCTATCCACTGTGCCAATTTTCGTTATGATATCAAACCCTGCCACTGTAGGTATGCCGCGCGACATCCCAGAGAGATTTAACCAGCGGACTGGCAAGTCGCTGCCCCTGGCTACAAAGGCCTATGGTGAGCGGCGGCAAACTCTCTTGTACGCCAATCAAGTCTACCCTATCTGCCATTCCGCTCGCTTCGATGACCAACTGGGGTGCTATACCAATCCCTAGGCCCAAACTGACCATGGCGACAATGGCTTCATGGCCTGCTACCTGTGCGTAGATACGAGGTCGGATACCTCGCTCTCGAAACCAGGTATCCAATGTCTCCTTAGTCACGCCCCGTTCCGGCACAATAAACGGAATGTTATTCCAATCGATCTCGCCACCGGGAAGATCTCCCGCCAGTACCATATCGCGCACTGCGCAGTCCGCTGCTGGCGCACAAAATTGCAGGGGAGACTGTAATAGCGGCAGAAAATCCAGACGCCGCGGCAGTTGGCTAGGTCGGCCGCTTACTGCGATATCATCTTGGCCCGCCAGTATCCTGCCGATACCGTCAGCCTGATCACCGGTATGCATCTTGATCTCCACCGAGGGATGGGTCAAACGAAATGCTTCCAGAATGGGCGCCAATACACTGTATGTCGCCGTCACAGAGCAGTAGAGACTGACTTCCCCCGCCAGATCTTGGTCACTGCCCAACTTGCGTCTCAGCTGCTGCCACTCGTCTATAGAATTGCGTGCATACTCCCTGAACTCGTGACCGGCGCTCGTGAGCTTCACACTGCGATTGTCACGCTCTAACAAGCGCTGCCC
>JAPKBI010000520.1 GCA_028823475.1 Halioglobus sp.
TGCGCCGCTTTTTACTGGGAATAGACGAAGAACCGCGCTATTTTGTCCAGCGCCAGACCCGCTAACACGCCAGTATCTGATGCCGCGCGCTCAGGGGTTTGTTGCTTTGCGGCCTGAATCGTCGCGGCGTGGAGGCGTCGCCGCCCCGAGCCCAGAAGATGTACTGCACTGCGGATAGGGACGGCAGGGCGGCACATACAGCCCGCGCTCAATAGCTTCAAGCGCGATCCCATTCGTATACTGCAATGAGTATCCTAACACCGGATATTTAGCCTGATTGAATATGACCACGCGATCATCGTGAAAGTCTTCTACCACAGGCAAAAAGTATAAATAGGTCCAGTAGGAATAAGTGGCAGCGAGTATCACCATAATCCAAGACCCTGCTACAGAACGCTTTTTGATGCCTACCTGCGAAAGGACCACCATAGCGGCCACTAAAAGGAGTGACATAACGGTGTATCTCGAATTGAGAACTGGATCAGGCAAACCGAATTTAGCCCGTCCAAATGTCACCATTGCTGCACTCGCGACCACAAACCAACAACACAATTCCAGCCGTATGTCGTCCTTGCGAACAGCAAGAAAACTAAAAACTGTCAACGCACCCACTAGCAACACCCCTGCGCCGATAGCTATCGCAGCGTCGTCGTGGCTAAACGCGCTTCCCAATATGGCAAAGAACCAGATCAGGTGTCGGACAAGCAGATCAGTCAAAGGTGCCCCACCGACCATGGAGTTAGGCAGAGCTGCCAAGCCGACTATGCCTGCCTCATCAACAGCTTCGGGGTTCACCCCCAAGTGCCAAAGCGCCAGAGCGCCGGCGTCAGACAAGATCCACAGACCCAAAGCGCCACAAGCAAGCAGCACCCAGGCCGCAAGATACCCAAGCGACCTATTTTTTTGCACCAGGCTTTGGTGAGCTAGACTGGCACCTCCTAAAATCCACAAAGCATAGCCTGCCGCGAAGGTAAAGCTCGCCAGGGCGCAGAAGCACAGTGCCAGAGCAAAGCGAGTGATTGTCACTTTGTGCAAGACATAAATACCAGCGAATGAGTAGAGGTAGCATAAAAAATACGGGAAAGCGGACTGGGCGAAAAATATATTGGCGGAGTTCTTTAAATTCAGGAGAACAAGCGCTGCTGCGAGGAGCCAAAGCCAGCGTAACTCCTCATGCTGGATGCGTAAATAAAACAACAGCAGTATCATCGTGAGTCCGATGTTTGCAATAGCCATTAGCGTTTGAAAGTTTACCTCGCCCTGTATGAGGTAAACGGCGTAAACCAACAAGCGAGACGCCGTGGTCTGATGATCGTTGTAACCTGCAAGGAAGATCGAGACAGAATCCTTAAAATTATCCGCGCGATCCACCAACACCATGGTCTTAAGAAAATCAACAACACCATCGTGATAAGGGATATTCAGGGCGTATTGCATGATAAACGAGAAGTACAACGTGATGGTCGCGACCAGCAAGATCAGCGGCAGCACTTGGGCAGCAAGACGGCCTGCAATCTTGGTCATTGACAATGTCTCCCATAGCCTTGGCAGTGAATTAAAGTGCGCGGCATCTGCCCTAAAATTCGTCTCTTCTCAGGCAGACCCGCTGAGAGTTACCACAGATTTCCGAGTCTAACACAAGGGCCATTCCTCTTCGATCGAAGAACAGCATCTGCCTTTCGACGAAGTTCAAAATTCGCGCACACTGCCTGCTCGTTAACCCATTCAAACATTTTCTGAAACTCAGTGGAAAGTGGATATCGCACAAGCCGCGCGCATGGAACCCTGTCGCGGCGACAATTGACTGCATAGCGGAGTTTCCGCGATCATCGCCCATGCCACTTGCACTCCACTGGCATATCTGCGTTTAGGCTTCAGTGTTTACGTTGGCTCAGGGCTGTAATTGCTCGATTTTCCAACTGTCCTGGGCGCTTTTGCGGTACACAAAACGGTCGTGCAAACGGTGTTCGCCGCCCTGCCAGA